>CAXMLR010000403.1:0-3317 GCA_964194275.1 uncultured Solirubrobacterales bacterium | reverse complement strand
CATACGAAACTCCTCAGTGGCGGGCGAGGTCGACCGCTTCGTGAGCCTGCAAGCCGGCTCGGGGCCGGTGCTTGCAGACGGTTCTACGCTCGGTCTCGCGCAGACCGATCAGCCGGTCGAGATCGACCAGGTGCTCGCGACGCTCGATCCGCGCACGGCGGCAAACGTCCGAGCAGTGCTGCTGGGTCTCGATGTATCGACGCGTGGTCGCGGCGGCGACATCGCGGCGACTCTCGTGCACAGCGCCGCGGCATTGGGTAACACGGCCGGCTTGCTGCGTGAGGTGACCAGCGACGGCCAGGCGCTGCGCACGCTCGTGCATCAGGGCAGCCTCGTGGTACAGGCACTGGCACGCGATCCCAGCCGGCTCGGTGCCACCGTCGATACGCTCGCAGGGCTCCTGCATACGACCGCCGCCCGCCAGGCCGAGCTGGCGAGCACCGCGCAGCTGCTCGCCCCCGGCCTGCAGGCGCCGCGGCTGGCCCTCGCGCGACTCGACGCTTCGATAACCACGCTCGACGCATTCGTGCGGGCCGCCCGGCCTGGCGTGCGCGAGCTGATCCCGTTTTCGCTCGCGCTGCGGCCCTCCCTGGAGGCGGCGCCGCCAGCGCTGAGTGAACTCAACGCACTGATTAGTCGGTCGCCGCCCGATCTCCGGGCGCTGGCGGCACTGCTGCACGCCCTGGCCCCCGCCCTGCGGGTTCTCGCGCCGGTGTTGAGCTCGGCGAACCCGATCGTCGATCAGCTCCGCGTACGCCTCCCGGACTTGTTCTCGTTCTTCTCGAACTGGGCCGACTTCACGTCGAACTACGACGCGAACGGGCACGGCGCCCGGGTCGGACTGGTATTCGCGCCGGCGCCGCTGAACCCGCTCGGGCCACACGACAACCGGGCCGGTTCGCTCAGGCCGCCGTTCGTACGTGATCCGGGGGTACTCGAGGGACAGCCGTGGACCGATTACCGGAAGTCTTTCATCGGTGGGGGCAAGCAGCCATGAGGATCGTCCTGCGCCTCGGCCTGCTGGCAGGCCTGGTCGCCGTCATCTACCTCGCGGCGAGCGCGATCACGAGTACGCCGGCCGGTCCGGAGACCCAGGCGGACTTCACCGACGCCCATGGCCTGATTCTGGGTAACGACGTGCGGATCGACGGCGCCCCTGTCGGTCGCGTCGACGCGATCACGCTGACCAGCCGCGGTACGGCGCTCGTCACGATGCGTCTCAACGACGGCCTCAGCGCGCCACGCGCGGACGCGACCGCCGCGGTGCGCCCGGTTGATCTGCTGGGCGACACCTATGTCGCGCTCGAACCCGGGCACGCTGCCGCCCCGCTGCGCGGTCCGATTCCGACGGCGAGGACGCTGAACGACCCCCGGCTCGACGACCTCCTGCGCGTCTTTCGCCAGCCACAGCGGGCGGGGATGAAGGCCATCCTGGTCGAGCTCGGGATCGCGCTCGACGGCCGTGGCGTCGATCTCAATCAGGCCGCGCTTGATTTGCGTCCGACGCTCGCCGCGGCCGACAACGTGATGCAAGAGCTCGGCTCCCAAAACGCCAACCTGCAGAGCTTCGTCAGCGATGCCGAACGCGTGGCCGCCCAGGCTTCAGCGCGGCAGCGTGATCTCGGCACCCTCGTCAACTCATTGGCTGCGACGCTGCGCACGACGGCGACGCATGCCTCCGGCCTGGATACGGGCTTGCAGACGATGCCGGCGACGCTGATCCAGGCCCGTCGCACTGCGAGCGAGCTGGCGGACACAGCCCACGCGGCGCGTCCACTTTCGCAGTTGGTCGCCGGTGCTGCCGATCAACTCTCGAGCACCGCGACGCAACTGCCTCCGTTCCTAGGCGATCTCACGGCCGCGGCGCGGAATCTGCGTCCGACCCTGCGAACCGCCGCCGCTGTGCTCGTGCGCGGAGATCCCACGCTTGCCGCGCTCGCGCGAGGGTTACAGGCGATCGCCGCGGCGGGGCCCGACCTCCGGAGCTTCCTGTCAGCGCTCGTTCCCGCCGCACCAGGGATCGCGCAGGGCTTCTTTGTCAACTTCCCCAACCAGGCGAGTGAGCCGGGCCGCCAGCCGCTGGATCCGAGTGCCGACGCGCGGCGGGACTACTGGCGCGGTGCCGCCGTATTCACCTGCCAGTCCTTCGGGCTGCCAATCGCGCCCGGGTGCCTGACCAAGTTCCTCGCGGCGAACCAGTCACCCCGTGCCCGCCGGTCCTATCCAGTGCGCGCGGCGGCAAGCCCAGCGCGGGCGGCGCAGCTCGGGCTATGGCGTCCCCAGAGCCCGTCGCAGGCCTCCCCGGGCGGGCGCTTGGGGGCGCTCCTCGGCCCTGGCGCGACGGCCAAACTGGGTTCCCCCGTCGTGCCGTCAGGAGCCATCCAACAACTCCTGAACTACCTGCTCAGACGATGATCTCGCGCCCGCGCCATTACCACCTTGCCCGCGCCGCCGCACGGCTTGACCATCACCGGCTCAAGCTCGGGATTCTCGTCCTCGCGGCGATGGCGTTCATGTCGTACATCTCGATCATCGCGATCAACGGGATCCCGTTCTCGCATCCGTACAAGCTCCGGGCACTGGTGCCGGCGTCCGCCCCGATTGTGCGCCCCGGTGACGAGATCGACGTCGCTGGCCAGCGCGTCGGTCAGGTTCGTAGGGTGGTGCTCACGCCACCGGGCCGGCTGCTCGTAATCGATATCGAGAACGGGAGCGTCGGCCGTGATGCGAGCGCCACCGTGCGGCTGCGGGGCCTCGCCGGAGCGACGTACATCGACCTTCATCGTGGAGATCTACGCTCTCCAGCTCCGGAGAACTGGATGATTCCACTGTCCCGGACGAGCGCCAACACGCAGCTGACTGCGGTCATCGCAGCATTCGACGCGCAGGCGCGCGGTGCGTTGAGCCGCGACCTGTACGCGTACGGCGCCGGTCTCGCTGGCCGTGGCGAGGACCTGAGCTCGGTGCTCGCTGACCTGCCACCGCTGCTGCGCCAAGGCGGCCCGCTGCTGCGAGCGCTGGATCCCCAACCGGGCGTGCTCACCGGCTTCGTGCACGAGCTCGACGGGACGATGCGCGGCGTCGCGGGCCAGGCACCGGGCGATCTCGCCGCGCTGATCTCCGCCGGCGCGGCGACGTTCCAAGCGCTGGCACTCAAGCAGAGGGCGCTCGGCGCCACGCTGGATGAGCTGCGGCCGTTCTCCGACGAGGTGCGGGCAACGCTGCCGATCGCAGACCCTGTGCTCTCCGACGCGACCCGAGCGGTACGGGCGCTGACGCCGGGAGTGCGCGCCCTGGCGGCTGCCCTACCCAGTCTC
>CAXMLR010000402.1:0-8209 GCA_964194275.1 uncultured Solirubrobacterales bacterium | reverse complement strand
GAGCCGATGCCGTCGCAGACCGACATCAATTTCGGAAACGCCTGGCCCGGGGTGCTGTGGATCATCGTGGGTTTGTCCGGCGACGGGGTCCAGGTCAGGACCTGGCGTATCGAAGATGGCAAGGTCAGCGAGGCCGAGCTGGTCGTCGAGTGATGCTGGGGCGCCGCACGGCCGCCGAGGTGGTGTGCCCCCGCTGCAACCGTACCTATGTGCCCAGTGAGCGTTTCTGTGCCGCGTGCGGGATCCCTCTCGTGCTTCCGGCTGGGCTGAAGGCCGCCGCCGCGCTCAGCGAGCGCCACGAGCGCGCGCGGAAGGTCAAGCCGCAGCTGGCCGAGGGCGAGCTCGTGCGCGTAGCGGGCGCGAGCAACCAGGCCGAGGCCGAGTTCATCCAGGGGCTGCTGCTGGAGGAGGGCGTGCCCAGCCTGCTCCGTCGCAGCGCGGGTTTCGACGTCCCGGATTTCCTCGCGGCGGGCCCCCGGGACGTGCTGGTCCCCGAGGCCGGAGTGAGCGCTGCGCGCGAGGTTCTGTTGGAGGCGGAGCTGATCTCGGGCGAGCCCAGCCGTCGACCGGTCGCCCCCGGCCGCTTGTTGGCGGGCCTGCTCGCGGCGCTGACGGTCGGCCTGCTGCTCGTGTGGCTCGCAGATGTCCTGACCCGTTAGGGGCGGGATTGCTGCTTGCCCGGTTGACCTCGCAGCTGCTGGCGGGACCGCCGGCGGCGGACGCGGTGGCGGCCACCCAGCGGCTGCTGGCGGTCCAGGCGCAGGACCCGCGGGGTGCCAGGTTGGCGATCAGAGCTCGTACCCCACCGGGCTCGGTGACCGAGTTCGAACGTGAGCTGACGGATGAGCGTTCCCTGCTCATCACCTGGCTCAACCGGGGCACGCTGCACCTGGTGAGAGCCGTTGACTATCCCTGGCTGCACGCGCTGACCGCGCCACGACTGTTCACGGCGAACGCCAGGCGGCTGGCGGAGGAAGGCGTTAGCCCTACGGCCGCCGACCGGGGCGTGGGGGTAATCGAGCGCGCACTCTCCGGGGAGGGACCGCTGACCCGCGCCCAGCTGCGCGAGCGCCTCCAGTCCGCCGGGGTACCCACCGAGCGGCAGGCCCTGGTCCACGTGCTGATGCTCGCGAGCCTGCGCGGTCTGACGGTGCGCGGGCCGATGAACGGCTCCGAGCAGGCTTACGTATTGGCGCGCGAGTGGTTGGGCAAGCCCGCGAGGGTCGATCGCGACCAGTCGCTGGCCGAGCTGGCCCGTCGCTATCTCGCCGGTCATGCTCCGGCCGACGACCGCGACCTGGCGCGGTGGTCGGGCCTGGCGCTGAGGGACGCTCGCGCCGGGCTGGAGGCGATCGCCGCCGAGCTCGTGGAGCGCGATGACGGGCTGCTGGAGCTCGCAGGCACGGGGGCGCCGGCGCCGTGTCCGCCTCCGCGCCTGCTGGGGGCGTTTGAGCCGGTGCTCCTCGGCTGGTGCTCGCGGGAGTTCCTCGTCGGCGCCCATCAGGTGGTGTTCACCGTCAACGGCGTGTTCCGCCCCTTCGCGCTCGTGCGGGGCCGCGCGGCGGTAACCTGGCGACTGCAGGCCGGAACGGTGATAGTCGAGCCGCTCGACGAGCTTGCCGCTGAAGATGCGGCGGCGTTGCGCGCGGACGCGGAGGACGTTCTCTCCTACCTGGCGCGCCCTGACTGAATGTTCGACTCCGCAGCCAAGCGAGTCAGATGTGAGCGCCAGGCGCCTTCGGTGTGCACAAAGGCTCGTCCGCCGAAGGCCTTGGCCAGCGCCGCACGAGCCCCCTGGGGGTGCAGGCGACAGGCGAACGCCGCGGCCGCAGGCTCGCCCTCCTCGCGGGCCAGGAGGTCGATCACCGTGCCGCCCAACAGCGGCGCATCTCGCACGCCGGGGGGAAAGCTGGGACGGCCACCCTCCCGCAGCCGCCGGGCGATCGCCGGGCGCGCGTGCTCCGTCTGGCCGGAAAACCACCGAGCGGCCCCTTCGAGCAGCCAGGCCCAGCGCCGCTCGGCCAAGCAGCGGGCCGGCGTGAACGCGCGCGGGAGATCGTGGTTGTTTTCGCTGACCACCCGGCGCGCGTAGAGAGCCGAGGCGCTCAGCCTGAGCATCTCTCGCGAACCCGGAACGTTCGAAGCCCGGGCATCGAGCGCGTCCGGCGTGAGCACATGCAACTCCTCGCCGGCCGCCCACCCGGCCACGTAGCGTCGCGCCGCCGGGGCGCTCATCAGCCAGGTGATCGGAAGCAGCGGGTTGGACATCGCCAGTGACCGGAAATCGCGATGCAGAACCACCGTCAGATCGCTGACCGTGCGGGGAAACACCCGATCCAACCGCTCGCGGGTGTGCTCGAGCGCATCGAGAATCCGATCCGCGTCGTCCGCGTGCGCAGAATCGTGCCGCGCGCGGAACGACGGCGAGACCGACTCGACCCAGGCCACGGGGTTACCGCCGGCTCTCAGCGGAGCCGGCGGAACACACCACTCAGACGAGTACCGGCTGGCGGTCGGAGGCCACCGCGGCGATCTCCTCGGACGCCCGCTCGAACTCTTCGTCGGAGAGGACCGGCGTCCCCTCGAACGGGAGGTCGCGCGTCAGCTCCAACCACGAGCGGCAACCGCCGTACTCGTCGCGCACCTTGACCGTCACCGGACGGGGGATGCGATAGGTGCGAAGGAGGATCACGTGGAGGGGGTGACGGCGTTTCCAGGCCAGTCGCTTCTCCGCGTAGTCGGTGGTCCAGACGTAGAACGGCGAGAGAGCATCGACGGCGCGACGGTCAGTGACCGTGAAATGCGCAGCGACCTCTGCCCAGGCGCGAATCCGCACCCGATCGGGCTGGCTGACGTCGCCCTCGCGGAGCAGCGCGGCGGGCGGCGGCTCGCCGTCGCTCCAGACGCCCTCCTCGAGCGCACGTGCCAGCTCGGGCCGGTGGGACTCGCGGACCAGGTCGGCCCGCTGGTGGTCGAAGGTGGGGTACAGGAAGAAACGCTCGTATTCGAGTTTGAAGTGCTTGTCGGGCTCGCGAATACCGCCCTTGCGAAGGGTGAGCAGCTGCTCGCCTTCGGCAAGAGCCCGTACGGTCACGGCCCATTCTTTGAAAGCAATCGGCATAGTCATTTTGGGGGGGGAGATGGGGGCTTTACGGATGCCCGGTGCGCGCGGCAGTGCGACGGCGACAACCGGAGGGCCGATTCTACGGGAGAACTCGGAAATTCCCAAATTTCCCTGCAAATTGGCCGAAGTTCCAGACAGCTACACGGGCGTAGCTCCCGTACTTGTGCGATGGAGGCAGCGCCGCGACCGGCGACGATTGAAGGTCGTCACGCTCCTGTGGGACGATTCGAGCTTGACCGAACTCGACGGCATTGAAGCTGCGTTCGAGCGCCCGGAATGCGGCGGCGCAGCGCGCTCGCTCGGCGTCGCCGGGCTGCTCGCGGAGCTGCCGTCGTGAGTCGCGACCTCGACGGGAGGATCGGAGAGGGCTGGGGCGGCGTCGGCCCGAACGGTTGCCACGTCAACGTCGTGCTCGCCGCGAGGGGGAGCGCCACCGCGGCCGCGTTGCTGACCACGTTTACCTCGCCCGCACCCGGACACACGCCGATCCTGGTGGTCGTCGGCGAGGATCAGCAGCACTACGAGCCGGTGTGGCCGCCCACGATCATGATCAACAAGGCGACGGTGACCGAGCCTTCGCACGAGAGCATGACCTGGGGCGCCGGCCAGCTTGGGATTGCGCAGGGCGTGCTCGACGCGGTCGCCGAGGAGCTGCTCGCACCGAATGATGACGTGCTGGTGTTCGTCGCCGCCTGGATCGATCCCGCGGCCACCGATGAAACCGCCGTGCGCGCCGCGAGCCGCGTGGCCACGCTGAAGGCGATCACGGTCGCCGTGCGGGGCCGTGACGGCGAAGCGGCGAGCGCACTGGTGGAGCGCCGCGATTCATTGCGCAGCCCGTTCTACGGAGGGGAGTGAGTCTCAACGTGAGTGGGTTCGCGTGAGCTCCGCCGCCAAGGTCGGCTTCATCGGCCTGGGCCACATGGGCGCGCCGATGTGTGCTCATGTGATCGAGGCCGGGTTCGAGGTGAGCGCGTTCGACCTCGATGCGCGGGCGATGGCGTGGGCTCGCACCGCCGGAGCGAGGGCCGCTCGGACGGTCGCCGACTGCGCCG
The DNA here is from genome assembly GCA_964194275.1 of uncultured Solirubrobacterales bacterium. Classification (GTDB taxonomy): domain Bacteria; phylum Actinomycetota; class Thermoleophilia; order Solirubrobacterales; family Solirubrobacteraceae; genus Palsa-465. The sequence continues at coordinate 4,030 of CAXMLR010000402.1, read as the reverse complement.
TCGGGGCCGAATTTCTCCTCACCAGCCTGCCCGGGCCGGTCCAGGTCGAGCAGGTGCTGCGCGGCGCCGGAGGTCCGGGCGCGCTGGCGACGCTCGAGCCGGGTGCGCTCGCGATCGAGCTGAGCACGAGCTCGCCCACGGCCGGGCGCCGCGTTCTGCAGGCGGCGACGGCCCGCGGAGTCGAGCTGCTCGATGCCCCGGTGGCCGGGCGGACGATCGGGGCGCAGGCCGGGACGCTCAGCATCTACGTGGGCGGTGAGGAGTCGTCGTTCGCCCGGGCGCTCCCGATCTTGCAAGCCATCGGCGATCCTCAGCGGATCTTCCACGTCGGCACGCACGGGAGTGGTTACGCGGTCAAGCTGCTGCTCAACCTCAGCTGGTTCATGCAGGCCGTCGCGACCGCCGAGACCTTGGCCCTCGGCGTCAAGGCGGGCCTCGACCTCGATCGTCTCCATGCCGCGCTCGTCAACTCGCCGGCGAACTCGAACTTTCTCGAGCGGGACGTGCGCATGGTGCTCGACGATGGTGACTACGACGAGGGGTTCGCGATGGCGCTCGCGACGAAGGACCTAGCTCTGGCCCTCGACCTCGCCCGTGACGTCGGGATGCCGGTGGAGATGGCAGCGCTCGTCGAGCAGATCCATTCCCGGGCGCGCCTGCGGTACGGAGATCACGCCGGCGAGATGAGCCCGATCCGTCTCTACGAGGAGCTCGCCGGGACCGAGCTCCGCTGGCCGGCTGCGTAGTGTCCGGAATCGGGACACGAGCGCGCGGCACCAGCAAGGCTGACTACTCGCCGAGCCGCCGACCAGCGTCAGCCTCCAGCACCTCGACCAGCGCGGCAAAGTCCGCGTCTCCGAAGCCGCGCCCGCTGGCCGCGGTGAGGATCTCACGCGTCAGCGCGGCGAACGGGAACGGCGCCCCCGCCGCCTGCCCTTCCTCCAGGCACAGGCTCACGTCCTTGAGCATGTGGTCGAGCTTGAACAGCGTGCTGTAGTCATGGGCCCGCATCGGCCCGGCTTTCAGATCGAGCATCGCCGAGCCGCCTGATCCGGCTCGCATCACCGCCTCCAGCGCGTCGAGGTCGACGCCGGCCCGGTCGGCGAATACCAACGCCTGCCCCAGGGCGGAGGCGTTGATGGCCGCCACCGCGTTGTTGATCAGCTTGACCATCTGGCCGTGACCGAGCGGGCCGGCGTGCACGATCAGCTTGCCCATCGCCTGCAGCAACGGCATCGCGCGGTCCACGTCCGCCTGCTCGCCTCCGGCCATGATCGTCAGCGTCCCGTCCCGCGCCTTGGGCGATGAACCGGTGACCGGCGCATCGACCATCCGCACCTCGCGCTCAGCCAGCCGAGCGGCGATCGACTGCGTCGCCGCTGGGCCGATCGTCGAACAGTCGATACACAGCGTGTCGCCCTGGGCCGCGGCGAGGACCCCGTCCTCGCCGAGCAGGACCTGCTCGACCTGCGGTCCGTCGACGACCATTGTCAGGATCACGTGGGCGCTGCGGGCGGCCGCCGCCGGCGTCGGCGCCAGCGCCGTCCCGTGCTGCGCGCAGAATTCCTCCGCCGTGGCCGTGGTCCGATTCCAGACCGTCAGCTCGAACCCGGCCCGGACCAGGTTGGCCGCCATTCGCGATCCCATGATCCCGAGTCCGAGAAACGCGACGCGCTCGTCCATGCTCAGGATGATGGCGGCTCGCCGTGTCCGCCGCCGCCCGGTGTCTCGACCCGCAGCCGCTGCCCCGCTTGGATCGTGCCCATGGCCTTCGCGGGCAGCTCGAGCCCGTCGAGCAGATTGCGCCCGCGCGCCCCCGCCTCACCTCCGTTCGCCCCCGGCGGAGCGTGGTGCCGGCGCTCGGTGATCAGCGAGTAGGTGAGCGGGGCCAGCGCCTCGAACTCGCGGATCACCCCTTCGCCGCCGTTGTATCGGCCGCGTCCACCTGACCCCTGGCGCAGGCTGTACTGCGTCATCCGCAGCGGGAACTCGAGCTCGAGCGCCTCGATCGGGGTGTTCAGGGTGTTGCTCATCGCCACATGCACCGCGCTCGGTCCGGCGGCGTCCGGGCACGCGCCCTGGCCGCCACCGATCGTCTCGTAGTAGACGGTCTCCTCGCTGCCCAGGGTGAGGTTGTTCATCGTTCCCTGCCCGAGCGCGCGCCCGAATGCCTTGAGCACGATGTCGGCCACCCGAGAAGACGTCTCGACGTTCCCGCCGACGACGGCAGCGGGCGGTCGTGCGTTGAGCAGGCAGCCCTCCGGGGCAATCACCTCAAGCGGCCGGTAGGCGCCGGCGCTCGGCGGGATCTCCGGGTCGGTGAGGACGCGGATGGCGAAGTAGCAGGCCGAACGGGTGACCGCCAGCGGGCAGTTGAGGTTGCCCTCGTGCTGGGCGGCGGTGCCGGTGAAGTCGAGCGTCAGGCGATCCCCGTCGACGGTGGCGTTGAGCAGGAGCTCGAGGTCCCCCTCGCGCGCCTCGAGCACGTCCCGAGCGCTGCGCGTTCCGTCCTTTAGGGCTTCCAGGCAGGCCCTGGTGCGCCGCTCGGCGTAAGCGAGCACCTCATCGAAGGCGGCGTGCAGCGTCTGCGCGCCGACGCGTTGATGCAGTTCCTGCAGCCGCCGGACGCCGACACGGCCCGCAGCCAGCTGAGCGCGCAGATCGGCTCGGCGCTGCTCGGGTCGGCGCATCTGCTCGCTGAGCTCGACCAGGGCGGCGTCGTCGAGGATCCGGGGCTCGATCACCACCCCCTCATCGGCGAGCGTCCGGCTGTCGGCCGGCATCGAACCCGGTGTCGGGCCGCCGACGTCCGCGTGATGGGCTCGGTTGGCGGCAAAGCCGATCGGTTCATCATCGGCGAATACCGGAGTGATCACCGTGATGTCCGGAAGGTGGGTGCCGCCGCGGTAGGGGTCGTTGAGGATCCAGGAGCGCTCAGGCGAGTGTTGCTCGTCGAGCACGGCGGCGACCGCGGCGGGCATCGCGCCGAGGTGCACCGGGATGTGCTCAGCCTGCATGACCATCTGGCCCGCCCGGTCAAACAACGCTGTCGAGGCGTCACGGCGCTCCTTGATGTTGGCCGAGTGGGCCGAGCGGATCAGCACGGCCCCCATCTCCTCGCAGATCGCTCGCAGCGCCCCGCTCAGGACCTGGAGCGCCACCGGATCGATCATCGTTCGCGCTCCAGGCAGATGTTGCCGCCGCTGTCGACCTGCCCGCGCCACCCGCCAGCGATCAGCAGCGTCGCCTCGTCCAGCTCGACGATCGAAGGCCCGGCGAGCTCAGTGCCGGGCGCCGGCGCCCCGCGGAGCACGTCGAGGCTCAACTCGCTGCCATCGAGCACAACGCTCCGGCGGTGGTGGCTGGGCGCCCGCGCCTCCTGCTCGGGGCTCAGCGCGACCTCGGCCCCCGGCAGTGTTCCGGTGACGCGGATCGTCACGAGTTCCAGCGCGCCGTGGGGATCGCGGTAGCCGTATCGCTCCTCGTGCACGGACTCGAACTCCGCCCGCAGCGCGGCCGGGTCCGGCGACAGGTTCGCCTCGATCGGGAGCTCGAACGCCTGCCCCTGGTAGCGCAGCTCGTAGCTCGCCTGCAGCTCCAGGCCTTCGGCGTTCCCGAGCGCGTGCCGCACCTGGTCGGCGAGCGCTTCGACGTTCTTGCGGATTCCGTCCGCGGTGAGCTCGTCGCCGGCCAGGAACACACTGCGCTGAACATCGCGCCGGCGCTGAGATACGACCAGCCCCAGCGCGGCGAGGACCCCGGATGCGCGCGGGCAGATGATCCGCGTCATCTGCAGCTCCTCGGCGATCGCGGTGGCGTGCAGCGGGCCCGCTCCCCCGAACGCGAGCAGCGCATGCCCGCGTGGATCGATTCCCCGCTGCACGGTCACCACGCGCAGCGCCCTGATCATTTCCGCGTTGGCCACGCGGACGATCCCCTCGGCGCAAGCGATCGGCTCCAGCTCGAGCCCGGCTTTTATCCCCAACTCCCATCCCCACAGACAAGAGAGAAACGCGTATGTCGTCTTCCG
>CAXMLR010000401.1:0-1887 GCA_964194275.1 uncultured Solirubrobacterales bacterium | reverse complement strand
TCGTCTACTCGCACCGCTCCACCGTGCTGCATTCGCTGCTCACCAACCAGGCCGACGGACCGGGCCTGCGTGAACGGGACACTGTGCTGCCGATCGTGCCGATGTTCCATGCCAACGCCTGGGGGCTGCCGTACGCGGCGGCCATGGCCGGCTCCAAGCTGGTGTTCCCGGGACCACGGATGGATCCTGCCGACCTGGCCTCGCTGATGGTGCAGGAGAAGGTCACATTCTCCGCCGCGGTGCCGACGATCTTCCAGGGGATCGCGCAGCTTGAGCCGAAGCCAGATCTCTCGGCGGTAGAGCGGCTGATCTGCGGCGGGTCGGCGGTGCCCGAGAGCCTGATCCGGCTTTACGAAGAGCGCTTCGACGTCCCGATCATCCAGGCGTGGGGGATGACCGAGACCAGTCCGATGGCCTCGGTGAGCCGCGTACCCGCGGACGGCATCTCCGATGAGGAGGAGGCCTACGCGGTGCGAGCGATGCAGGGACGCGTCGTGCCGCTCGTCGAGTTCCGCGTCGATGAGGAATCCGGCGGCGAGCTGGAGGTCCGCGGACCGACGATCGCCAGCGCGTACTACAACGACGAGACCGGAGTGGACAAGTTCAGCGGCGACGGTTGGCTGCGCACTGGCGACGTGGCGGAGATCAAGCACGGCTCGTACATCAAGCTCGTCGACCGCACCAAGGATCTTGTGAAGTCAGGCGGAGAGTGGATCAGTTCGGTCGAGCTCGAGAACGTGATCATGGGCCACCGGGATGTGGTCGAGGCTGCGGTCGTGGCGATCCCGGACGAGCGCTGGGGCGAGCGGCCCTGCGCCTGCGTGGTCCGCCGCGAAGGCAGCTCGCTCGACGAGGGTGAGCTCCGCTCGTTCCTCGGCGACAAGGTGGCGAAGTGGTGGCTTCCCGACCGGGTCGAGTTCATCACCGAGGTGCCGAAGACCTCGGTGGGCAAGTTCGACAAGAAGGTGCTGAGGGCGCAGATCGCGGAGGACTCGCTGGAACGGGGCTAGGAGCGGGGAGTGTCCAGACGCGCCCCCCGGAGCCGCGCCCTTCGCCGTCCCGAATTACGCACCACTTCGCGGGGACGTCGGCGATCGCGGTTCGTTGTTCGGGCTCACGCCGACTTAGGCACCAGGATCCGACTCGCGCCTTCGATTTGGTGCCTTCGGCCGCCCGTCGCAGCAGCAGCATCAGCGCAACTGCCGCCAGACCCGCAACCACCGCGGCGAAGATCAGCCCGGCGACGCGCAGGCCGGTCACCTGCGCGAGCACGCCCTCCCCGATCACGGGCACGGAGGTCGCCACGTAGGCGATGACGAAGAAGCTCGAGGCGACCTCGGCGCGCTTCTCAGGCGGAGCCCGAACCACTGCGCGAGCACGCCGGCCAGCAGTGGTCCCGAGCCGAGACCGGCCACGTTGGCCAGCGTCGCCACGAGGGTGGCGCGCCCGCGTCGGTTCTCGGGCGCGAGGTCGAGCAACGTCGCGGTCGCCGTCCCGGTGAAGATCCCGGTCGATAGACCGGACAGCACCCGCCCGACCAGCAGCAGCCCGATCCCGTCGGCCAGCAGGAAGGAGACCGCGCTCAGCGCCGACAACCCCAACCCCGGCAGCAGCACGCGGCGGCGCCCGATCTGGTCGGAGAGGGGACCGAACAGCAGCAGCGCCGCGATCATCCCGGCGGCGTAGGTAGCGAAGATGATCGTGACCATCAACTCGGAAAAGCCGAACTGCGTGCGATAGGGCCCGTATAGGGGGGTCGGCAGGGTGGTGCCGACCATCGTCACCGTGAACGCGTACGCAGCGACGGCGAACGCTCCACGGCGACTCAGCCGTCTGCGTTCGAACGCTTTCCCGACGGGCCCTGTCATACGATGTGCAGTATGGAGC
>CAXMLR010000400.1:0-3131 GCA_964194275.1 uncultured Solirubrobacterales bacterium | reverse complement strand
GCGCGACTACGGCATCGGCGCCCAGATCCTGGTCGACCTCGGTCTGAGCAGCATCCGCATCCTGACCAACAATCCGAAGAAGATCTCCGGGCTCGCCGGTTACGGGCTGTCGGTCACCGACCAGCTCCCGATCGAGCACGTCTCCAACCCGCACAACATCGCCTACCTGCGCGCCAAGCGCGAGCGGATGGGCCACACCCTGCACCATCAGGGACTGGCGCTCGACGAGGAGATGCTCCACCAGGAGCAGGAGCACGACCGGGCCCGCGATGACCGGCATTGAGGGCAGCGTCGCGCTGTGCGTGGCGCGCTTCTACGTCGAGCTCGCGGATAAGCTGGAGGCTGGCGCGCGCGCCGCGCTCGCAGAGGCGGGCATCGACGACATTGACCGCTTTGATGTTCCCGGCGCGTTCGAGCTGCCGCTGGCGGCCAAATTCGCCGCTGAGTCAGGACGCTACCTGGCCGTCGTGTGCCTGGGGGCCGTGATCCGCGGCGAGACCGATCACTACGACTACGTCTGCAGCGAAGCGGCCCGCGGGGTCCAGCAGGTGCAACTCGCTACCGGCATCCCCTGCGGCTTCGGGGTGCTGACGGTGGACTCGATGGAACAGGCGCTCGATCGCGTGGCCGGCGGCAGCAAGCGCGACACTGGTGCTCACGCCGCCGAGGCTGTGCTCTCGACGCTGAAGGTCAAGCGAGAGCTCAGCTCACGCCGGGGGCGGACCGGCTTTGCCGCCTGAGCAGAGCTGACCAGCGCATTCACTCGCCGCCGGCCTGGCCACCGCCCAGGCCATTGGGGCTCCCGCTGCCGTGGCTGTTGACGCGGCCTGAACTAACCTGGGTGCCGATCGCCCGAAGGGCGAGCTGCAACTCCTGGCGCACGACGTCGGTTTGATTGGGGATCTGTAGGCGCCGCTGGAGCACGACGGCGGCAGCGCGCGGGTCCCCGGCCAGCCGTAGCGAGCGCCCGAGGTCATACAGCGCGTAAGCGTAGGTCAGACCTGACGAGGGCCCCGCCGCCACGGCTTGGCGCAGGGCGGACACGGCGCCGCTGTAGTCGCCGTTCAGCATCAGCTGGTGCCCGCGCGCCTGGAGGCTCACCGGGTTGGCCGCTGCCGCGCCGTCGCTCGAGGCCGCTCCCGGGGCCGCCGCAGAGGTGACGGCCGTGGTCGAAGTCGTTGCGCTCGATGTCGTGGTGGGAGGCGCGGAGGGCTTCTTCGCCGCCGGCCGTGGCTGATGCCGCTTCGCCGCGCTCGCGGCTGCGCCCACCGTCGGGGACGACCCGCCGCTGCCCATGGCCAGGGCGATCGCCACCGCGGCCGCTCCGGCGGCAAGAGCGCCCAGGGCGATGGCTCGCGGACGTCGCTGCGTCCGATGCGAGCTGCGATGGGCCGTGAACACCGGTCTCGGCGTCGCGGCGGCGGTCCGCGGGTGTGCCAGCGTCGGTTCTTGTGCGGCAACGGGCACCACCGCCGGCTCGGGTCGCTCGGTCATCGCGGAACGGACCGCCTGAGCGAACTCGCGGGCCGAGGCCCAGCGCTGCTCCGGCGCCTTGGCCATCCCGCGCGCCAAGACGCCGTCGAGGGCGCGGGGGAGGGAGCGGTTGCGCTCGCTCGCCCGCGGCGGTTGCTGGTCGACGTGCTGGCCGGCTTGCGCGGCGAAGTTCTCGGCTTTGAAGGGCCGCTCGCCGACGAGGAGCTCGTAGGCGACGACGGCAAGCGCGTAGCGGTCGCTGGCCGCGGTCGCGGGTCGGCCCATCGCCTGTTCCGGGGAGAAGTAGGCGGCCGTGCCGAACACCTGTCCGGCTGAGGTAATCGGATCCTCGGTTCCCACCCGGGCGATCCCGAAGTCAGCCACGTGCAGAACTCGGCGCCCATCGAGCAGCAGGTTGGCCGGCTTGATGTCCCGGTGGACCACCCCGCGATCGTGAGCGTAATCGAGGGCCTCGGCGGCCTGCAGGAGCCATCCCACCGCGACATCGCGACTGACCTCGCCCACGCGCACGGCATCGGCCACGGTGCCGCCCGACAGGTACTCCATCACGATGAACGCTCGTTTGGTGTCCTCGCTGTTGCGGGGCTCGGTCTGGCCGACGTCGAAGATCGTCACCACGTTCGCGTGGCCTGACAGGTGTGCGGCGGCGCGGGCCTCGCGCTGGAAGCGGTTGACCGCGCTGGGGTCGGTGATGAACGGCTCGGAGAGGAGCTTGATCGCCACGTCGCGTCCGAGCACGGTGTCGCGCGCACACCAGACCGACGCCATACCGCCGCGCGCGATACGACGCACGATCGGATAGCGGTCCGGCAGGCCGATGTCCGAGAGCAGGCCGCCGTGGTCCTGGGTCCTTGCGCCCATCAGACGTTTCTCTACCCGTCTGAGGAGATCTGAACCGTTGCTTCGCGAGGGGGCCCGGCTACGCCGGCATCGGCCGTCTATACTCGCTCGCCATGCCCAAGGTCTGCCACACATGTGCCAAGGGACCGTCGTTCGGTCATAGCCGCAGCCACTCGATGGTGGCGACGAAGCGGCGCTTCGAGCCGAACCTTCAGCGCGTGCGTATCGACGACTCTGGGACGCCACGCCGGGTCTACGTGTGCACGCGGTGCCTGAAGGCCGGTAAGGTCAGAAAGGCGCGCTGAGCGGGTTGCGCGTCGCGCGCCGCGACCACTGACCGGCGGCTGGTGACCGATCCCAGCATCGTCCGCTTCCGCGCGATCGTCGAGGCCGGCCTCGCGGCGCTGGAGTCACGCCGAGAAGAGGTAAACGACCTGAACGTATTCCCGGTCGCCGACGGCGACACGGGGGACAACATGGTGCTGACGTTGCGCGCCGTCGTGCAGGAGCTCGACCGGCTCACCGGGGCGTCCGAGGAACGTACGATCGATGACATCAATCGCGATGAGATAGTCGCGTCGGTCGCGCGGGCGGCCCTGCTCGGGGCGCGCGGCAACTCGGGCGTCATCCTCTCCCAGCTGATCCGCGGGGCGGCGGAGGAGCTGGCCAGCCGTCCCGGAGAGCTGGTCGATCCCGTGCTGATCAGCGCGGCACTCGCCCGGGCTGCCGACCAGGCCTACGGCTCCGTCCGGGATCCGGCCGAGGGCACGATCCTGACCGTGGTCCGGGAGATGGCG
>CAXMLR010000399.1:0-1652 GCA_964194275.1 uncultured Solirubrobacterales bacterium | reverse complement strand
GGCTGCTGCTGCTCGACGAGCCGGCTACCGGCCTCGATCCCGGCGGGATGCGGGACATGCGGTTGCTGATCCGCCGCCTCGCCGATGAGGGGATCACGGTGCTGCTCTCCAGTCATCTCCTGACCGAGGTCGAGGAGCTCTGCAACCGGGTGGCGATCGTCCGCTCGGGCAGCATCGTCTACGAGGGCGCGATCTCCGAGCTCAAGCGTGGCGCCGGCACGAGCTACCGGCTCTCGAGCACCGACGACGCGCGTGCGCTGGCGGTCTGCGGGGCGCAGCCGGGGCTCACCAATGCGGTCATGGCGGGCGATCGAATCACCTTCAGCGCCAACGAAGCGGCGGTGGCCGAGCTGTCCCAGGCGCTCGTCGAGGCCGGCGCGCTGATCCGCGAGCTGGCGCCGCAGACGGTGACGCTCGAAGATCTGTTCTTCTCGCTCACCGAAGGACCGGGAGCCGAGCCCAAGCCGGCTGCGCGATCCACACCCCAGCCCGTGGAGGCGAGCTGATGCCCGGCGTCGGCACCGTCTACCGCTGGGAGCTGGCCAAGCTCCGCTACCAGAAGCGCACCTACCTCGGGCTCGGAGCCGCCGCGCTGGTCCCGATCCTGTTCGTGGTCGCCACGGCGGTCCGCGGCGGCGGACCCAACGACGTCCCGTTCGGAGGGTACATCCACAAGAGCGGCCTGGCTATTCCGCTGGTCATCCTGCTGTTCGGAGCGGTCTGGATGTTCCCGTTGATCACGGCGCTGGTGGCCGGCGACATCGTCGCCTCCGAGGACCACAACGGGACGCTGAAGACGATCCTCACCCGGTCGCTCGACCGTGGCCAGATCTTCTCCGGCAAGGCGCTGGCCGCCGCGACCTATGCGGTCGCCGCGATCTTCCTGACCGGGACGGTGGGCGTGGTGGCCGGGAGCATCGAGTCGGGGTTCAACCCCCTACAGAGCCTCTCGGGAACCATCGTCTCCGCCCCGAAGGGCCTCGAGCTCGTCTATGCCAGTCTGCTCGTTTACCTGATCCCGATTGCCGCCATCGTCTGCATCGGGCTGCTCCTGTCCGCGCTTACGCGCAACAGCGCCGCGGCGGTGGTTGGGACGTTGATGTTCTCGCTGCTGATCCAGTTGGTCGGCATCCTGCCGGGGCTCAGCGGACTTCAGCCGTATCTGCTCAGCACGCAGTTCAATGCTTGGCAGGGCCTGCTGCGCTCGCCGGTTGACTGGACGCCGATCGTCCGCGCCGCCTGGGTGTGCTCGCTGTACGGAGTACCGGCGCTGATCGCGGCGTACCTGGTGTTCCTGCGCCGCGACGTAGCCGGTGGCTGAGGGGCGCTCGCGCGAGGATGGATCGCTCGCCACCGGGGAGCGTGTGCTGGTCGTGGACGACGATCCGCCGCTGCGGCGGATGCTTGAGCGAACCCTGACCGCGGAGGGGTTCGACGTCACCCTGGCCCACGATGGGGGCGCCGCGCTGGTGGCGGCCGAACGGTCGGCGCCCGACGTGATCGTGCTTGACGTCGCGATGCCCGCGCTCGACGGCCTGGCCGTCTGCCGGCGCCTGCGCGGCAAGGGGCTGCCAACGCCGATCCTGATGCTGACCGCGCGGGACGCGGTGCCCGACCGCGTCGCGGGGCTGGAGGCGGGCGCCGATGACTAT
>CAXMLR010000398.1:0-14151 GCA_964194275.1 uncultured Solirubrobacterales bacterium | reverse complement strand
GGGACACCACGATTTTCAGTCGTGTGCTCTACCAGCTGAGCTATCTCGCCGTCGGCGCGCGATGGTAGCGACTAGCCGCGGGCGCGGTTAGTCTTCGCGGCATGGGCCCACGCACTTTGCTGCTCGTGCCGGTCCTCGCTTTCGCCCTCGCAGGTTGCGGCAGCTCCTCGTCCGGTTCCGCGCCCGGCGATGCCCGCACCACCGGGTACTCCTATTTCCCCGCGGGCTCGCCGTTGGTGATCAGTCTTGCCACCGATCCGAACGCCTCCTCGATCAAGCAGGCGCAGGCGCTGGAGAGGCGCTTTCCGCTCGCGGCATTCGGGCAAGCGGCGCTGACGCAGAAACTCCAGCAGCTCGGCATTAATTACCAGAGCGACATTCGCCCCCTGTTTGGCAACCCGGTCACGATCGGAGCCACCACAGCCACGCTGTCCGGCACCGCCAGCAGCCAGTTCCTCGTCACCTGGGTGACCAAGGACGCAAGCAAGCTGACCGCGCTGCTGAAGAAGTTCCCCGGTATCCGCACCACGGGCTCACACGACGGCGCCACCCTGTACACGAGTGGAAGCTCGGGCACCGCCGCGGTCAGCGGGGCGACCCTGGTATTCGCCCGGGACGCCGCAGTCGTCAACGCGGCGCTCGATCGCCACGCGCACGGGGGCGGGCTCGGCGCAGCCGAGGTCGCGCGCGAGACGGCCGGCCTGCCGCAGGACAGCTTGCTCGAGATATTCGGCAACCTGTCCACGGTTCTCTCGACGCCCGGTGCCGCCAAGGCCAGGCTTGTGCCGTGGGTCGCGGCGTTCCGCGGTTACGGCGCCGCCGTCGGCGCCAGCGCCTCGGGTCTCACCTTCCGCTATCACCTGGACACCACCGGCGGCGCGCTGAGCGCGTCGCAGCTTCCGTTCGCCTCCGGCTCGGCCGCTCCGAGTCTCATCAGCACGGCGCCGATCAGCGTCGGCATCCACGAGCCAGCGCAGATCTTCGCCTTCGCCGAGGGGGCCGAGCAAGCCACCAATCCGGCCAAGTATGCGACGTTCCTCAAGCGTCAAGCTGCCCTGAAGGCCAAGACCGGGGTCGATCTCAATGGTTTCCTGAAGCTGCTCACCGGCGACCTTGTGCTCGCGAGCGACGCGCATACGACGCTTGGCCGAGTCGCGGTCAGCGACCCCGTCGCAGCAACCCAGGCTCTGTCCAAGCTCCTCACCCATCCGAGCGGGTTGTTCTCCAGGGCCACCGGGGCGAAGAAGCTGGGGGGCGGGGTGTTCGCCGTCAGAGAGGGCAAGCGGACGATCGACCTCGGGGTGATCGGCAACCAGTTCGTGGTCGGCAGCACCGGGCCCGCGCAACTGCGGGCGTTCGCCGCTGCACCCGCGAGTCCGGCCTCAGGGGCTCAGGGAGCGGTGGCGTTCCGAGTCGGCGTGGCCCAGGTGCTGCAGCTCGCGCTCAAGCACGCGCCGCCGAAGATCGTCCAGACGATCCTGTCTTCGCTGGGCGATCTCACCGGCTGGAGCTCCGCCAGCCCGGGCGGGATCAACGGCAGCGCCTCGCTCGCGATCAGGTAGCCCGGCGAGAGCTCATACGGGCCAGCAGCTCGAGCGCGCCGCGCTTGGAGAGCGGCTCGTTCAGGTTCCCGCATTTCGGCGACTGCACGCACGACGGACATCCTGCCTTGCACGGACATTCGCCGATCAGGCGCTGAGCATCGTCCACCAACCGCTCAAACTCGCCGTAACCCCGGCGGGTGATCCCGACTCCGCCCGGATGGCCGTCGTAGATGAAGATTGTCGGGCCGCCGGTCTGGGGGTGGGCATTGGTGGACAGGCCACCGATGTCCCAACGGTCGCACATCGCGATCAGCGGCAGCACCGCGATCTGTCCGTGCTCGAGCGCGTGGAGCGCGCCCAGCAGCAGCTCCGACGGAAACGCGGCGGCGGCGATCACGTCGTCGAGCTCGTACCACAGGGCCCGGGTCGCGAACTCCACCGTCGGCAGGTCAAGCCCCTGGAAGTCGATCACCTGGTGGTCCTGTAGGCCCTTGCGCTGGTAGCCGAGCACCGTCTCCGAGTAGACCACCGACCCGAATGACAGGGTGACGCCGTGGGTCTCACGCCGCTCGTGCAACCGCGTGATGTAGGTCATGCTCTCGCGCTTGGCCTGGGTGAAGTAGTCGCCGGAGAACGGCTCGAGCAGCGCCCGCCGCCCCTCGAGGTCGAGCTCCAGCACGAGATACGAGCGCCCCATGTGGAGATAGATCGCGCCCTGGTGAATGGTCGCGTAGGCGCGGGCCGCCTCGACGGTACCGAGAACTTCAGCCGAGCCGGCGTCGATCAGGATGAAGCTGTCAGCCGAGGCCGAGCGCAGGGCAACCCGTGCGGCGGGGTAGTCGTCGGCACGGCTGGGGACGAACCCGCCGGCTCGCTCTCGCAGCAGGCCCGCCTCGGTCAGCTCGTCCGCACAGGCGCGCCAGTCGCTGCCGAGGATCTCGCCGTCGGCGTCGCTGAGCGGCGCCTCGTGCGCGGCGCACAGCAGGTGCTCGGCGTAGATCTCTGCGCTCCCGGGGTCAATGATCGCGGCCTCGACCGGGCGCTTGAGAAACTCATCCGGGTGCCGGCAGAAGAACTGGTCGAGCGCATCCTCCCCCGCGACGTACACCGCCAGCCCGCGACCTCGCCGGCCGGCCCGGCCCCACATCTGCTTCAGGCTCGCGACGGTTCCAGGGAAGGTGACGCAGATCGCCGCGTCGAGCTCGCCGATGTCGATCCCGAGCTCGAGCGCGTCCGTGGCCACCACGCCGACCAGCTCACCCTCGGTCAACCGGCGCTCGATCTCGTGGCGCTGCGCCGGGGTGTAGCCCGCCCGGTAGGGCGCAATCCGCTCCGCCAACTCCGGGTCGAGCCGGTCGATCGCATGACGCAGGATCAGCTCCACCCCTTTGCGGGACTTCATGAAACAGATCGTCCGCGCGCCCGCACTGACCAGCTCCGAAAAGACCTCGGCCGCCTCATAGAGCGCCGAGCCGCGGGTTCCGAGCTCGTCATCGAGCAGGGGCGGGTTCCACATCGCCACCCGTCGGCTGGCTTTTGGCGCCGAGTCCTCAGTGATCAGCCTGAAGTCCGCCAACCCTGTGAGCCCTTCGGCGAGCTCGCCGGGATTGGCGATCGTCGCGCTGGTGAGCAGAAAATGGGGCTGAGTGCCGTGAATCTCCGCGATCCGCCGCAGTCGTCGCAGGACGTTCGCCACGTGTGAGCCGAACACGCCCCGGTAGACGTGAGCCTCATCGATGACGACGAAGGCCAGGTTGGCGAACAGATCCGCCCACGCGATGTGGTGGGGGAGGATTCCTACATGCAGCATGTCCGGGTTGGTGAGGATCAGATTGCTCTTCTTGCGAATCGCGGTGCGGTCGGCTCTGGGCGTGTCGCCGTCGTAGATCGCCGGTCGGATCGTCCGGTGCAGCCCAAACCGGTGCAGCGATCTGGCCTGATCCTGGGCGAGCGCCTTGGTCGGATAGAGGAACAGCGCACGAGCCGCGCGATCTGAGCTCAGCACCTCCAGGGTCGGCAGCTGGAAGCACAGCGACTTGCCCGAAGCTGTTCCGGTGGTGACCATCGTCGGTCCGTCGAAGGCCGCGAACAGTGCCTGCGCCTGGTGGGCGTACAGCTCGGTGATCCCCGCGGTGTCAAGGGCGGCCCGGACAGTCGCACTGAGCTCGTCCGGAACCGAAACCGGGCGCGCGGAGCGCGCCTCATAAACATCTTCGTGAACCAGTCGCTCATCGCCACGGCCCGTCTCCAGGAGAGGCGCCCACGGCTCGGTTTCACGCGCGATCGACACTGAGGTCAGTATGGCGTCAGCTGCTACGGTCGCGCCCGCCGTGCGCTGTCTCTACGTGGATCTCGACGGAACCCTGCTCGGGCCAAACGCGTCGTTGCTGCGCGGCCGCGACGGACGCTTCTCCGCGATGTCCGTCCGCGCGCTCGAGGCCTGCTGGCGAGCCGATGTCGAGGTCGTGCTGTATTCCGGACGCAAGCAGTCGAGCGTGTTCGAGACCTCACGACTGATCGGCTCTGATTCGTACATCTTCGAGATCGGGTGCGGGCTGGTCCTGGATGGCGAGCTGCAATGGCTCACCGATGGGATGGTGCCGTCTTCGGAGCACGGCTCGATCTTTGACCAGATCTCGGCCACCGGCGCTCCGCAGGCGCTGCTCTCGCACTTCGATGGCCGCCTCGAGTACCACACGCCGTGGTCGGTCGGGCGAGAGGTCTCGCACCTGTTCCGGGGAGCGGTCGAGCTTGATGAGGCGCTTGAGGTGTTGGCTTCCGTGGGCGCAGAGTCGTTACGGCTGGTGGACAACGGCGTCGTGCGTGCCCCGGCCGAGCAGATGCCGGCACTGGCGACGATTCACGCTTACCACCTGATTCCCGCGGGGGCGTCGAAAGCGCGCGCAGTCGCGCGGCACATGCGGGCGCGTGGGTACGCAGGGTCGGACTGCATCGCCGCCGGCGACTCACGCGAGGACATGGATGCGGCCACCGTGGTGGACACGTTCTGGCTCGTCGCGAACGCGCTCGAGGGCGATCCGACGTTGGAACAAGAACTGATCGGCCGCCCCGGCGTCCGCATCGCGGAGGACGGATACGGTGCCGGGGTCTACGAGGCCGTGGTCACTACGTTGGCCGGGGGTTAGCCACAAGCGATCCCCGGTTGCGGCGCGTCTAGCGCTACCGCTTTTCCAGCTCAACTTCGTGGGCGTCGCTGACCGCCCAGCCCAGCCGCTCGACGAGCTGAGCGGCGAAGTGATCGCTCTCGAAGTCGCTCATGTTCACCCGCTCGCGCAGCATCACGGATGTCTCGGCCCGGTCAGTTGGCTTGTCCGCCGTCACGATAATCTGCGGCATCTTCCCTCTCCTTCGGGTCGTGTACAACACGTACCTTCCCACCACCGGCTTCAGCGGGAGTAAACATCTCGTGTCAGTTTCCCCTCGATCGCGTGAACCAGCTGCGGACGCGCTGGCGGACGCGGCGCCAGAAGCCAGGCGAAACCGCCGGCCGCCACCGGGCCGGGGGCGGGACCGTGGTACGGACGACGCCGACCCAGCTCTCGAGCGGTAGCTCGCCGGAGATCAGCTCGGCCAGCGCGCCGGTCACGGGAGCTTCGATCCCCGCATCGCTGAGCGCCTTGGCCAGCAGCGGCACGGTCTCCAGCGCTTCTACCGCCTGACCGACGCGCGCGGCGATCTCGGCCGTCGCCACCCCCTGCGCCAGTAGCTCGCCCGCGCGCCGATTGCGGCTCTCCGGCGCCAGCGCCGTCGCGACAAGATCCCCGGTCCCGGCCAGTCCGATCATCGATTCTGGCCTGGCGCCCTGCGCCTCGGCCCAGCGCCACACCTCGGCGAAGATGTGCCCCGCCGCTGCGCCCGCCGCGTTCAGTCCCTGGGCTTCCGTCGCCCCGGAGGCCAGCGCCGCCGCGTTCTTGGCCACTCCGGCGAGCTCCACCCCGGTCGGATCGTTGGACTCCTCGCAGACGACCCCGGCACGGATGAACACGCCGGCGAGGGCGGTGGCGAGGGACTCCTCCGTCGAGGCCGACACCAATCCCGCGCCGGCGCTCACCATCTCCCGCGCGTGGGCGGGACCTCCCATGCAGCCAGTGCGACTCGAGCCGAATCGGCGTTGCAGCAACAACGTCGGCGGAGCGCCATTCGGCGGGACGAGGCCCTTGGCCAGCGACACGACCGCCGCCTTCGGGGGCAGGCCATGATCTTCGAGCGCCGCGATGACCTCATACAACCCGCTGGAGGGGACGCCGAGAAACACGTAGTCTGCCCGGGCCAGCCCGCTGCCCGTGTGCTCGATTCGCAACTCCCGGGGGAACTCGACGCCACTCAGATAGACCCGGTTCTCACGCTCCTCGATCAGCAGCGCGGCCTGCTCCTCGGTCCGGGTCTGCAGCGTCGTGCGCAGCCCGCCGCGCGCCAGCAGTACCGCGACCGCCGTGCCGAACGATCCGGCGCCGATCACCACCGCCCGTTTGGTGCCGGGCGCCGGCAGGTGGATGGAGCGGCGGGGAACGGGGGGCATGTGGGGTGAAAACCAGTGTCCCGATTTATGAATCGTGACGCTCTACGCGGCGCCGCGGGCGGGGGCACGCGAGGGCTGGTCGCGCGTCATGTCCTCGTGCGACACTGCTTCGGCCACCTCGGCGGCGGCCTGCGCGATCTCCCCGAACGCATCGGCTACCTGCGCGGCGTCCGAATCGGTGATGGCACGGTTCAGGCCGGCCACGGCGGCGTCAAAGCGCCGCCAACGATCGGGCGGCCCGCGCCGACCGGTGCCGGGCCGCAGCTCGTATGGCGGCTCAGCGTTCTCCGCGCCCGGGACCGGGCGCCACAGCAGGCCGGCGGCATGGGCATGCTCCCAGGCGATCTGCTCACGTTCGGCGGCATCGGCGAGGGCCCGCAGCCGGGCAGCAAAGCCCGCGTCCGGGGGGGCCAGCTTGTGGGCTCGCATCGCCTCCGCCCAGCTGCTCCCCGCTTGGCGTACGGCGCGTAGCACGTGCGCGCGCTGGCGATCGAGTTCATCGCTGAAGCTCAACCCCTAGCCTCCGTCGCCGTCGCCGTCAGTGCTCGGGGGGCGGGAGCGATCGGAGCCGGCGACCGGCGTGACCTGAATCGGCGCGCGTCCGTCGACCGCCGAGGCCGGCTCCGCAATTCCGACCGGCTCACCGCCCCAGAAGTCCTCAGCGCTTGGGCTGGACGGCCGGGACTCCGCGGCAGCTCCCGCGCTGTACCCATCCGACAGCACCCGCTCCAGATCGGAGCGCTTGATCCGCACCCTGCGGCCGACCCGCAAGGCCGGAAGCGAGCCCTGATCGATCCAGTTGCGAACGGTCTGCTGGTTGAGCTTCAGCAGCTGCGCCACCTCCGCCACCGTCAGATAGGACTCTTCGACTTCGCTGCGCTCCACCGGCTCAAATTCTCCAATTGAGACAAACTGGACCCAATTCAGTGGTCTATACTAGCGCGCTCGGAGGACAGAATCGTCGCGCGGTCGACGAGGGAAGGTCTGCACGAGTGAGTAGCGAAGGACCGCAAACCGAGGCTGGACGCAGGGAAAAGTCGCCCGAGACCAATGTCGTGCGCCTGCCGAGAGACTGGCTCGGGCCGCGAGAGGAACTAGTGCCGTTCGGGCCTCGGGCGCAAGGCTTGTGCGGTGCGACCGAGGCAGAGGATCCGGAGCTTGCGAGGCCTCTCGGCTCAGACGCCTTCTGGAGCGAGCAGTCTGGGGAGCTCCAAGATGCGCTCCAGGCCCCCGACGCGGACGTTGCCCGCGCCGGCGTCTCACGTGGTTTGGCTTCGGAGGACCCCGCGCCCTCGAGGCGCTTGGGGGAGCGTGCCTCGGACGCGGTCTGGCCGGTCGCTTCGATGGGATCGCCACGGTGGTCGGCACGCGGTGGGCGAAAACGCGCATCGGTCGCTCTCCTGGCGTTTGTGGCCGGGGTGGCGGCCGTGGCGTTCGTGATCCTCGGCTCAACCAGCCAGCGCACCACGCCGCGGACGACGATCACGAGTGCCTCGTCCTCAATCGGCGCCGGGACGGCTGCGGACAGGGCCCGGGAGCGAACCCGCCTCGTCCGCCGATTGCAGACCGCCCGCCGGGGCGTGCTCAGTCGCAGCGCGGGTGCTCACGCGGATCGTCTTCGAGCGATCCGTCACGCGGCGCCGAAACCAACGGTTCATGGTGCCGCGGTCGCACGGACCGGCGTCCAAGCCGCCGCGTCCGCGCCCGCAGTCAGCTACGGAAACCCAACCGCCGGCGCCGCACCCCCGGTCCAGTCGCCCGCGAGCGCCGCGCTACCCACCACGTCCACCCCACCGAGCGCGTCAAGCGCTGCTCCCGATCAGAGCAGCAGCCCTGTTGGCACCCACCCGTACGGCCTCGGAGGCACCGTAGGTCCAGGGCATAGCCCGAATGGCTGACCACTACCGAAACGAGAGCGCTCCGTGACCAGATTC
The DNA here is from genome assembly GCA_964194275.1 of uncultured Solirubrobacterales bacterium. Classification (GTDB taxonomy): domain Bacteria; phylum Actinomycetota; class Thermoleophilia; order Solirubrobacterales; family Solirubrobacteraceae; genus Palsa-465. Next base: position 6,133 of record CAXMLR010000398.1, on the reverse strand, counting down.
CTCGCCTACGCCCGCCAAAACGCCATCGCGCTCCTGGCCCTGTTCATTGCCGTTGGGGGCACCTCCTACGCCGCCGTCACGATTTCCGGCAGCCAGATTCGCAACCGGTCGATCGACGCGGTGAAGCTCAACCCGAAGTCGATCGCGGCGTCGGTTAGGGCGTGGGCGATCGTGCAGGCCGAGCCCAATCATGCGGAAGCGTCGGCGGCCAGTAGCCGGGTGCGCGTCTCAGCGATCGGTGACGGGGAATCGATCACCTGGCTGCATCGGCGGTTCGGTCCGAACTGCATGGCCTCGGCCACTCCACAGTTCACGGCTTCGATTGGCCGGTTCGGCGCGTCGACCGTCCAGTTCAGTCCTGCCGACGGGAACTTGATCGTTCGAGGGTTTGGCCCCGACAAACTCGGGCGACCACAGGCCGCGTACGTGATGATCGTGTGTCCGTAGAGCATCGAACTGTGCGCATGATCGGGCTGACCAGACAGCTCCTGCTGTCGCTTGGCACGGCAACGGCGCTGTCGCTTGGCTGCTGCGGCGTCGCGGCCGCGGGAATGTTTCCCTTGCACATCTGCGGCTCGAGCGGGCGCGACCCCGGTGACGGGCTAAGCTGGTCTGCCACGTCGCCGTTAGTAGCGACGGCCCAATGTCCCGCAGCCGGACTTGGGCTCAGCTTCTACGCAGGTAGCGGCAAGACCGCGGGTCACAACTCAACCTCCGCCTTCAAGGTCACCGCGCCCCCAGGCGTCACCGTTTACAGCCTCCACGCGGCTAACGCGAGCTCGCAAGGTATCGGGAACAACCGGTTTGGAAGCAACGGCTGGTGGGGCGAGTTCTACTGGAGCGGGGGTCCGGGGCCGGCGGGGAGCAGCGGCCCAATCAACGACCTGCAGTACACCGCTGGCGGCTGCTGCTCGCAGTCGAATCTGCAGAGTCGCACGATCGGTTGGTTCGTCGCCTGCAACCAGCCGACCTGCTCCACGGGCAACGCCGGGATCGAACGCGGCATGGATGAGTTGGACCTGATCGCCCAAGAAGACCAAGCGCCGGCGATCGTCGCCACAGGCGCCGACAATCTCTGGTACCAGAACGGCTGGGTCCGCGGGACCTGGCCCGCGTCGTTTACGGCCACTGACCCGTCAGGGGTTTGCGGAGCCGTGGTCGTGTTCGGCAGCCTGCCGGCGATCAATACGCCGACCCCTGACACGGCGCCGAACCGGCACACGTGGAAGCAGTGTCCTGATCAGAGCGTTTCCGCTGCGGTGGATACGACGGCGTCGGACGGGAGCCTCGGACGAGGCACGGGTGCGATGACGCTGCGGCTCACGGCGACGAACACCGCGGCTGTCACGGCGAACTCCACGAAGACGGTGTACGTCGACAACAGCACCCCGACGATCTCCCTCGCCGGACCCACAGATGCGCCCGCTACCGCCGGCACGCAGTACATCACCGCTACCGCCGGCAGTAGCCCCTCCGGTATCGCCGACGTCATCTGCACCGTTGACGGCGGCCCGGCACAGAGCTACCCCGGGACTGGTGCCCGGGTGCCGGTGGCCGGCATCGGCCAGCACGCGGTCAGCTGTTACGCGGAGAACAAAGCTGTCGACCCTTCCGGCACCCACGGACGCTCGGAGGCAGCCGCTTGGTCGTTGAAGATTGGGCAGCCGACGGTTGTCGGGATCGCCTTCGACAAGCCAGCCGGCCTGCGCTGCCGCCGGGCCCGCAGACGCGTCAGCATCCCCGGTCACTGGATCACCGTTCGCCGCCACGGTAAGCCGTTGAAACGCAGGACCCGCGGGCGCACCAAGACCGTGACCGTCCTGAACTGTCGGCCACGAGCCGTCCACCGCCGGACGGCGCGGGTCGTCTCCTTTGGCCATCGGGCCACCGTCAGCGGCTGGCTGGGCAGCGTCAGCGGAACCGCCATAGCCGGCCACACGGTGCACGTCCTTACTGCGCCGGACAACGGCAGCAGCCAATTCACGCAGGCCGCCGCCGTGGTCACCGCCCCCAACGGCACCTGGAGCGCCGCGCTACCGGCCGGTCCCTCGCGCATCGTTGAGGCCGTATACAACGGCGATCCGACAACGGAAAGCGCCTCGTCTGGGCAGGTTCGTCTGATCGTCCCGGCCAAGGTCGAGTTGCGTGCGATCACGCCACGCCGTGTGGCGTGGGGCGGCACGATCCGAATCATCGGCCAGCTCGCTGGTGGCTGGTTGCCACCAGGCGGGGCGCTCGTGCGGCTGCGGCTCGGGCAGGGTCGCGGCTACTCGACCTACGGCGTGCAGACCCATGTCACAGGCAGCGGGCGGTTCTCCACCACCTACACGTTCGGCGCCGGCGATCCGAACGTGTACGTCACCTACTGGTTCCAGATCGGCTCGCTGCCCCAGGGCGACTATCCCTATGCGCCGGCACTCAGCCGTCGCCTCTACGTGATCGTCGGCGGTCACCCGAGAACACCCCGTCCCCGGGGATGACGCTTGTGTCCCCTTGAAGCAAATTCAAGCCACAACCGCTCGCGTGAGACTGATGCTCGCCGTGGCCATCCGATCCAGCTAAGCTCTGTCCCGTGATCGGCGACATCCTTCAGCCAACACATCTGCTCTTCATCCTCGTGATCGCGCTCCTCGTGCTCGGGCCCAAGCGGCTCCCCGAGGTTGGGCGTTCTCTCGGGCGGGGGCTTCGTGACTTCAAGACCGCGATCAACGGCGATGAGGAACACGTCGACGCCGTCCCGAGCCACGTGAGCACCCCTCCGGATCACAGTGCCCCGCCGGTTTCCGGGACGACCGAGAGCACACCGCCGGTGACCAAACCGGCTGAACACACCGGCTGAGCGGTCGTCCCGTCCCCTCGCTGGAGTCGCCGATGAACCGGCGTCGCTGATGTCTACGCTTGAACCACAGCTCGCAACGGACAATCGTCGACGGCGGCCTCGTCTGCGCCTCCTGGTGCGGATGCTTCTCGGCTGCACGATCGTCGTCGCCGCGGTGGCGGCGACCGTCGCCACCGGCACGCTGCTGGAGGTCAAGGCGTTCACCGACGCGCTCAAGCAGAGCCCTCAGCTGCAGCTCGGCGGCGAACTGGCGAGCGCCAACGCCGGCGGCCCGCAAACGCTGCTGCTGATCGGCTCCGACAAGCGGGCGAAAACCGCCGTCGACGCCAGCAACCCGCCACACTCGGACACGATGATCCTGGTTCGCCTGGATCCGAGCCAGCCGAACACGACGCTGCTCTCGGTGCCGCGTGACCTGAAGGTCAAGATTCATCCCGATCACGGTCCCTCGTCGACCCAGAAGCTCAACGCGTCGTACACGCTCGGGGGGGCGAAACTTGCCGTGAAGACGATCAAGCAGGTATTGGGCGTACAGATCAACCACGTGATCGACATCAACTTCCGGGGCTTCAAAGCGCTGGTCGACTACTTGGGCTGCATCTACGCGCAGGTCGACCGGCGTTACTACCACTCAAACCTCGGCCTCGGCGTCGGACAGACGTACGACGAGATCAACATCCAGCCGGGCTACCAGAAGCTCTGCGGCGACGACGCACTGCACTACGTCCGCTTCCGCCACGCGGACACCGACCTCGTCCGCAGCGCGCGCCAGCAGGACTTCCTACGCCAGATCAAGAACCAGATCGGCGCCGGCGGCCTGGTCTCGAGGCGGTACGGGATCGAGAGCATCTTCGGCAAATACGCCAGCACCGACATCCGCTCGAACGACGACGTGCTCAAGTTGCTCGAGCTGCTGGTTCAGTCGGCCAGCCATCCGGTGCGCCAGGTGATCTTCGATGCAACGCTGGGCGCGTCGTACGTCACCGCGAGCTCCTCCCAGATCAGCAAGACGGTGCAAGAGTTTCTCAACGGCGGACTCGCGCCAGGACATATCAGCGTCCCCTCGGGAGGGCGGCACGGCAACGCGCGGGCCCGGACCGGCGTCCAGCTGGCGCCGGCAAGTGCCATCGACCTGGCGCAGGCTCGTCCCCTGGCCACGCGCGTTGGCCTCAAGCTGTACTACCCGCTCGGCCGGGTCACGAGTGCCTTCGCGCAGCCGGACATGGTCCGCCCGTACCGGCTTCACGGCCACGACGCATACGTCGTCGTGATCGATCAGGGAGGTCTCGGCCAGTACTACGACCTCGAGGGCACGACGTGGCAGACGCCGCCGATCCTCAACAACCCCAACCAGACGATCACCCTGAGCGGTCGGCGCTTTCAGCTGTACTTCGAAGGCCAACGGCTCCGGGAAGTGGCTTGGCACGACGGGCCCGGCGTCTATTGGCTGAGCAATACGCTGCAGAACATCCTCACCAATCGCCAGATGTTGGCGATCGCCTCCGCGGCCGCGCCGATCAAGTAACCCAAGGAAAGCCCTGGCGAACGTCTGTTCGCTTGGGTAGCCTCCTCCCGATGCCGCCGAGGGAGAGCGCAGCGCTTGTCGTCCTGTTGCGAATCGGCACGCGGCCGTGGCATCACTACTCAGCGCTGGTGGAGGAAGCGGGCAGCGCGCTGGCCGTCCTCGAGCGAAAGACGAGCGACCGCGGAAGCGGGCAGGCCAGTCTGTTCGCAACCGCGGTCGAGCAGGAGCCTGAACACGTGCTCGCGGGCGCAGCTGCGGACATTGAACGCTGGTCTCAGCGCGGGATCAAGCTGCTGACCGTGCTCGATCCCGACTATCCGGAGAATCTCCGAACCGTTCACGACCGCCCCCCCGTGATCTTCGTCGCGGGCCGACTGCAACCGCACGATTCTCGCTCAGTCGCTGTCGTGGGCGCACGCGAGGCATCGTCCGAGGGAACCGCCAGCGCCGGAGCGATCGCCGAACATCTCGTAGACGAGCATTACACCGTCTGCTCCGGCCTTGCCGCAGGCATCGACACAGCGGTGCACACGGCGACGCTGGCGCGAGGCGGGCGGACGATCGCCGTCATCGGCGCCGGCCTGGGACACGTCTACCCCCGGCAGAACGCGGAGCTACAGCGACGGATCATCAGCGACGGCGTGGTGATCTCTCAGTTCTGGCCGGACACCCCGCCGTCTCGTCGTAGCTTCCCCATGCGAAACGCCGTGATGTCTGGGCTGACCCTCGGCAGCGTCGTCGTGGAGGCGACCCGCACGAGCGGCGCTCGGACTCAGGCGCGGCGGGCCCTGGCCCACGGCCGCCCAGTGTTCCTGCTGCGCCCGCTGTTGCAAGAACCGTGGGCACGCGAATTCGCCGAGCGCCCCGGCGTGCACATCGTGGATGAGCCGGCCGAGATCACTGAGGTCATCGAGCGCCTGACGTCATCGGGCGTGCTCAGTCCGTGAGTTCAGTCCATGCCGACGATCGGGGAGCTCACAGCCGTCTATGGGAACTTCATGCTCAGCCCGCGGCGGGGGGTTGAGGTCTGTGAGAGGTGCTTCAACTTCACCGACGGCTACTCGCAATGCTACGCCTGCTCCCACAACGAGAACTGGCTCGATGCGATCGCGCCCATCTCATACAGCGTCGCTCACGAGCAGCTCCATCACGCGCTGGCCAGCTACAAGCGACTGTACGGAGAGCCGGCGAGGCGGCTCCGGGTGGAGTTGGCAGCGCTCCTCTGGCGCTTTCTCGCCGAGCACGAGGGCTGCGTGGGGCGAGCAGCCGGGGTGAGCGGCTTCGAGCTCGTGAGCACCGTCCCCTCCGGCGCGCGCGAAAGGGACGAGCAGCACCCGTTGCGGAGCATCGTCGGCGCGCTCGTCGCGCCCACCCGCGATCGCCACGAGCGCCTGCTCGAGCGTTCCTGTGCCGATGTGCCTCCTCGGCAGTTCCACCGCGACAGGTTTCGGGCGCGACGAGGGCTGCACGGCCAGTCGGTCCTCCTGATCGACGACACGTGGACCACCGGGGCGAGCGCGCAGAGCGCGGCCGCCGCCCTGAAGACTGCCGGGGCCGGCGCGGTCGCGGTCGTGGTGATCGGACGGCATCTGAACCGCGAGTGGCATCAGAACGACAGGCTGCTGCGGGGCCTCACGCAGCCGTTCGACTGGACCCGGTGCCCGCTGTGTCCCGAGTCGGCGATTACCACCTCAAGCAGCGGGGTAGGCTGGCAAACGCCATACCGGGTCACCGGAGGGAGATGTCGGTGAGGAGAGAGGTACAGGGAG
>CAXMLR010000397.1:0-6707 GCA_964194275.1 uncultured Solirubrobacterales bacterium | reverse complement strand
GTCCGGGCCCTCGAACTCGATCCGGTCGGCGATCGTGTCGGCCAGAAGGTCCTCGGTCATGCCCGGCTTCAGCCGGTAGGTGTTGGTGTTGGGCACGTGACAGCCACCCGGAGCCAGCGGCTCGAACGGCTCGCGCAGCGCCGTGATGCCGGTGGCCGAGAGCGCTCCGAGGCTGGTTCCGTGATAGGCGATCTCGCGGGCGATGACCTTGTGCTTGTTGGCCTTGCCGCGCAGCTTGTAGTACTGACGAGCGAGCTTCAGCGCCGATTCGACGGCCTCGCTGCCGCCGCTGGTGAAGAACACGCGGTTGAGGTCGCCGGGAGCCAGCGAGGCGATCCGCGCTGCCAGTTCGATCGCCGGAGGATGGGCATAGGACCAGTTGGTGAAGAACCCAAGGTCCTTGGCCTGGTCGGCACCTGCCTGCACGATGTCCGCCCGCCCGTGCCCGATGTTCACGCAGAACAGTGCCGAGAGGCCGTCGAGATAGCGGTTGCCGTGCTCGTCGTAGACGTAGCAACCTTCGCCGCGCACGATGATCGGGATCTCGTGCTCGGCATAGGCCGACATCCGAGTGAAGTGCATCCAGAGATGCCTACGGGCCTGCTCCTGCAGGGTCCCCGTCTCGGTTCGAACTGCCTGCTCGATGCTCACGATGCTCTCCTCCGACGGGTTTGCCGTTTTGTACAACGGTAACGCCGCCGTCTCGGAGTCTCAATTATCCGTTCCGTCGGTATCCGCGCGCAACGGTTGTCCGGTTAGGGTTTCGCAGTGCGCTTGAACCACCATCGAGCCGGATCCGGCGAGCCGCTGGTGCTGATCCACGGCATCGGTCATCGCTGGCAGGCATGGCTTCCGGTTATCGATCACCTGAGCGCCGACCGTGAGCTGATCGCCCTGGACCTGCCGGGCTTCGGCGGCTCCGCGATGCCCCCGCTCGGAACGCCGGCCGGAGTCGCGTCGCTCACCTCGCTGGTGGGCGACTTCCTCGACGAGCTGGGGCTTGATCGACCGCACGTGGCCGGCAACTCGCTGGGCGGCTGGATTTCACTGGAGTTGGCCAAGCGGGGCCGCGTCCGGAGCGCCACCGGACTCTCGCCGGCGGGTTTCCACAACCGAGTGGAGGGCGTCTTCCAGCACGCCTCGCTGACCCTGACCGCCGCATCCAGCCGCGTCATCGCCCCGCACGCGGAGCGGTTTCTGGCCCGCCCGCGGGTTCGACGGCTCGCGTTCAAGCAGATGGCGGCGCATCCGGAGCGGATTCCCCTATCCGAGCTCATCCCCTCGGTGCGTGCCCTCGCGGGGGCCCCGTGGTTCGACGAGACCGTGGTCGCGATCAGCCGGGATCGCTTCACCGGCGGCGGGCAGATCAACGTGCCGGTAAGCATCGCCTGGGGCGAGCGCGACCGACTGTTGCTGCCCCACCAGGCGTTGCGGGCCGCCCGCGCGATCCCCGCGGCTCGCAATCTCACCCTGCGCGGCTGCGGGCACCTGCCTTTCCACGACGATCCCCGACAGGTGGCGGAGGTTCTGCTGCACGCCAGCGGTGCCTAGCGGGCCGCTGGCGGACTGCGAGAATCCGGCCATGGCTGTCCCCGCCGGGCGAGACGTGCTGTTGAGAGGAATTCAACTGCGCTTTGGCTACGCCGTGGCAGGGGCAAATGCGGTCGGCGGCCTGATCGTGTTCCTGTTCCTTGCCTACGTGCTCCCGAATCCGAGCGGAGTCTCGCACCCGGGTCGGCTGCTGCTGTTGAACACCGTCGTGTTCGTGGTGTTGGCGCTGGTGGTGTTCCCCCTTGGATGGAAGCTCTCCTCACGCCAGTTCACCGATGCGATGGGCTGGGCCGCAACCGAGGCGGAGCCGACCGAGTACGACCGGGCGCGGACCCTTCGCTTCCCGGTGCGCCAGCAGCAGGTGATCGGAGCGATGTGGCTCACCGCGGCCGTCACCTTCACGACGCTGAACGCCCCCTTTTCACTTGAAGCGGCATCCAACGTCGCCGTGACGGTCGTGCTCGGAGGTCTGGTCACGGGCGCGTTGACCTACCTGCTCGGCGAGCGCCTGCTCCGCCCGATCACCGCCTGGGCGCTGGCCGGCGCGGTGCCGGCGCGGCCGCAGCTGCCCGGGGTGGCCACGCGCACGATCCTGGCCTGGGCGCTCGGGGCGGGCATCGCCTTGCTCGGGCTGGCGTTGGTCGGCCTCGGCGGGCTCTCCGAACACCGCTTCACCGCCCACCGTCTGTCGATCGTGATTCTCGTGCTGAGCCTCACCGGGCTGGCCGTCGGCCTGATGATGATGGTTGCCCTCGCACGGTCGCTGGCCGACCCGATCGAATCGCTGCGCCGCGGCGTGGGCCGCGTCGAGCGCGGCAACCTGGACGAGCCGGTCCCGGTCAACGACGGCAGCGAGATCGGCCTGCTCCAGGCCGGGTTCAACCAGATGCTCGAAGGCCTACGTGAGCGCGAGCAGCTTCGGGACCTGTTCGGCCGGCAGGTCGGCGAGGCGGTCGTCCACAACGCGCTGCAGCGAGGCGTGGAACTCGGGGGTGAGACGCGGGACGCCGCGATCCTGTTCGTGGATCTAGAGGGCTCGACCACGCTGGCCGAGGTGAAAGACCCAGCCGACGTCGTAGGGCTGCTGAATCGGTTCTTCGCGATTGTGGTCGAGGTGATCGCGACCGAGCAGGGCTGGGTCAACAAGTTCGAGGGCGACGCGGCGCTGTGCGTCTTCGGCGCGCCCCTCCCCGACCCCGATGCGGCCTCGCACGCCCTCGCTGCGGCGCGGATGCTGCGGACTCGTCTGCGCGCCGAGCTGCCGGAGATCAGGGCCGGTATCGGAGTCTCGGCCGGACGGGTGGTGGCGGGCAACGTCGGCGCCCCGCAGCGCTACGAGTACACGGTGATCGGCGACCCCGTCAACGAGGCCGCTCGCCTCACCGAGCTATCCAAGTCTCAGGCCGGTGCGCTGGTTGCGTCGGCCGGAGCAGTCGCGGCTGCCCGCCAGGACGAGTCCGTCCGGTGGCAGTGCGGGGAGGCGGTTCAGCTGCGCGGCCGCAGCGCCCCGACCCAGGTGGCCCTTCCGGTGGCCGACGCTCGGGCCGCCCAACGGCAGCCGCTGGCCTCCGGCTCCGACTAGACCGCGCGCGCGGCCCGCACGGGGGCGGGCATCAGCCAGGCGGCGCCCAGCACGAGCACAAAGGCCATGACCTGGACGACCAGCGAGAGCGGGTTGCCGGCCATCGGGTCGCCGAAGACGATGATCCCGCCGACGATGCCGGCGAGGTTGGCGGCGGTTCCGGTGATCGCGATGACCGGAATCGGATCGCCGTCCTGGAGCCCCTTGGCCGAGGCGTAAAAGGCGGCGATCGAGGCAGCGATCGTGAGCAGCAGCCACGGGGTCAGCAGCCCGGCGGCCCCAGAGGCCCCAATCAGGCCCGAGATCGCCTTGATGGCCACGTCGGAGACGCCGAACAGGATGCCGGCCGCGGCGCCGAGCATGTACCCGTGGTGCTGGCGCGGGGCGCCGATCCTCGGTCCCATGATCAGCAGCGTCCCCACTGCGACCAGGGCCGCCTCGAAGGCGATCATCCCCGGGACCGAGAAGCGCGAATGTACCCCGTGCTCGACCGGGAGCGTGGCCCCCAAAAGCATCAGTCCGAAGGCTGTCAGCCCAAGGCCGAGCCATTGCCTGCGCCCGATCTTCAACCCGAACAGCTTCTCCGCCATCACCGCCAGCAGCACCACTCCGCCCGCCAGAACGGCCTGGACGAGCGACAGCGGAGCCACCGCCATCGCGGCGACGTGAAAGATCCAAGCCACGGCGGCGACCAGCATGCCGATCGCGAACAAGCGTGAGCGGAACAGCCCAGCCCCTGTCCGCAGGGGGTGGCGCATGTCGACGGCGGGAGCTGCGCACGCGCCGCGGTGCTTGTACAAGAAGCCGATGTTCGTGGCCAGGGCACAGGCCAGCGCGAGCAGGATGCCGAAGATGGGAGTCATGTATTGGGGGCGGAAGCCGGTGACGGGGGGAACTGCCTTACGCCTGACCTCGGCAGCACGTTCGCCTGGCTTGAGTCCGCGGGCCCCAGTACCCCAGATCTACTACCCCGTGACAGTCTGGGCGGCGATGCCATCGCGGAGAGGTTGGCGAACCCAGATAAGAGCGTCATATGTGTGAGCCCGTGTTGATGGTCGATGTGGACGGCGTAATCTCGCTGTTTGGCTTTGCGCCGAGCGACCATCCGGACGGGCAATTCGTGCTGGTCGACGGAATTGCGCACTTCCTTTCGGCCGCGGCCGGCGAACACCTGCGAACACTGTCCCGCGCCTTCGAACTTGTCTGGTGCACGGGATGGGAGGAAAAAGCCAACGAATACCTCCCGTGGGCACTCGGGCTACCGGTGAGCTGCCGTTTCTCACCTTTGACCGGCAAGTCACGTCCTCACGAGCTCATTGGAAGCTTGCCGCGATCGACGCCTACGCCGGGGCGGAACGTCCGCTGGCCTGGATCGATGATGCGCTCGAGGAGCGCTGCTACGACTGGGCGACCCAGCGATCCGGCCCGACGCTACTGGTGCCGACCCTAGGCGGGAACCGGGATCTCAGCGCCCTGGAGCTGGGTGCGGCAATAGCGCCAGAGCTCGTCGCGCTCCTGCTGGCTGTCTTCACCTGCTCCCAGGAAGTAGTGGGTGGGCCGCGCCCGCCGATCCATCCAAAACCTTCCCGTGCTGTCCAGTGGCTGCTGAGCGGCGCCGAGCCAGACGATCGAGTCCGCGCCCTGCTCGGGGTCGCGGATGATCAGGCGCGTCACTTTCCGAAAGACGGGCATCCAGTTCTGGACGCCCTCGGTATCAACCCAGCCCGGGTGCATGGCGTGGACGACCACGGACGTCCCCGCCAGCTCCTGCGCCCACCGCTCGGTGATCACCACCTGCTCACGCTTGGTGCGCGCGTAGAGGCGCTTGGGGCTGTAGCTCACCTGGTCTGACTCCAGATCGCCGGCTGGCAGGCTCTGGCTGTACATGCCGCCGGAGCTGACGTTGATCACCCGCGCCGGGGCGCTGTGCACGAGTAGGTCCCGCAGCAGCGTCGTGAGCGCAAACGGCGCCAGCACATGAGTGGCGAACATCAGCTCGTGCCCATCAGCCGATTTCGTTCGCTCCTGCGGCATCACCCCGGCGTTATTGACCAGCACATCGAGCCGGGGCTCGTGCTCGCTGAATTGAGCAGCGAACTCTCGCAGCGCACGCAAGCTGCTGAGGTCGCACGAAACGGGTCGCACGTCCGCTCCCGGGACCGCCTCGGTGATCAGCGACGCGGCATCCCGGGCACGTTGCTCGTTGCGGGCGAGCGCTCGAACCGAAGCACCCAACTGGGCGAATCCGCGCGCAGAGGCCAAGCCAAGGCCAGTTGCCGCTCCGGTGACGAGCACCACCTTCCCGTCCATCCGCGGCAGCTCCTCGGGCCACCAGTCGAGGTGCCGGCGGACGTTCAAGCCGGGATGTCCATAGCCGAGGGCGATGGACCGGTCAAGCAGGGTGTCGATGGCGCTCGAAAAGATCATGTCTTACATTTGCTCGCCTTCAGGTCGTAATCAACACGAAGTTTAGATTTATCACACGCACTGTTCGGGTATGCCATGTGTACCACCAAGTTCCGAAAGGAGAACCATGGCAACCGTAGAGCAGTCGATCGAGGTGCAGGTTCCGCTATCCACGGCATACAACCAGTGGACGCAATTCGAGGAGTTCCCAGGGTTCATGGAAGGCGCCGAGGAGGTCAAGCAGCTCGATGAGATCCATCTGCACTGGGTCGCCCAGGTCGCCGGCCATCGCCACGAATGGGACGCCGAGGTGACCGAGCAGAAGCCCGACGAGAGGGTGGCGTGGCGCAACGTCAACGGCAAGGAGAACGCCGGCGTGGTCACCTTTCACCGCCTCGATTCAGACCGGACTCGGGTGATGGTCCAGCTGGACTTCCTGCCCGAGGGCCTCCTGGAGAAGCTGGGCGACGCGATCGGCGCCCCGGATCGCCGAGTAAAGGGCGATCTGGAGCGTTTCAAGCAGATGATCGAGTCGCGTGGTCAGGCGAGCGGAGCCTGGCGCGGCGAGGTCACGCGCCCCGACGAGGCGTAAAGGGGTTCGGGGCCGCGCGCTGTCCTACCAGCGCGCGGCCATCGGACCCGATTTCAAGTCCCCGGCGGGGCTAGTTTTCAAACGCGCCGTGGCGCCCGGCTCCGGCGCGGAAGCGCTCGAGGCCGGCCTGAACCTCGGCCAGCGAGCGGATCCCGTGCTCGAGCTCGCTCGCCAGTGCGTCGGGTTCGGCCAGTCCATCCTGCTCGAGCAGCGACAGACGATCCTCGCGCAGGCACGTCTGGGGGAACTGAGCCAGCTCGTGGGCCAGCCGCTCAGCCGCGGCGCGGCTGCCACCGGGCGCAACCAGCCGGTTGACCAGGCCGATCTCGAGCGCCTCAGCCGCGGTGACCCCCCGGCCGGTAAGGATCATGTCCATTGCCCGACTTGTGCCGATCAGCCGCGGCAGCCGCACCGTCCCGCCGTCGATCAGGGGCACGCCCCAGCGGCGGCAGTAGACGCCGAACACAGCATCCTCCTCGGCCACCCGCAGATCGCACCACAGCGCTAGCTCGAGTCCGCCGGCCACCGCGTGCCCGGCGACGGCGGCGATGACCGGCTTGCCCAGCCGCATCCGGG
>CAXMLR010000396.1:0-6892 GCA_964194275.1 uncultured Solirubrobacterales bacterium | reverse complement strand
ATGTGTATAAGAGACAGGTGTAGTACCGCGTCATCGCGTCGATCACCGGCTGCGGCGTCTGCGAGGTGGCAGCCGAATCCAGGTAGGTAATCGGGTAGCCGTCGATCTCCCGGCGCAGGACCGGAAACTCTGCGGCCACCTCGTGCAGGGCGTCGGCGGAAACGCTCATCACGCCGCGGCCTTGTCGATCTCCTCGGTAATCCAGCCGTAGCCCTTGGCTTCGAGCTCGTCGACGAGCTCGGGGCCGCCCTCTTTGACGATCCGCCCGCGGTGCATGACGTGGACGTGGCTCGGCTGCACCAGATGCAGGATCCGCTGATAGTGGGTGATGATCAGCACGCCGAGCTCCGGGCCGGCGACAGAGTTGACCCCGTTGGCGACGACCCGCAGGGCGTCGATGTCGAGACCGGAGTCGGTTTCGTCGAGGATCGCCAGCTCCGGGCGCTGAAGCGCCAGCTGAAGAATCTCCATCCGCTTCTTCTCGCCACCGGAGAAGCCCTCGTTGAGGTACCGGCTGGAGAACTCCCGCGGCACGTTGGTCAGCTTCATCGCGGCCTCAACCGTCTGACGGAACTCCTTCAACGGGATCGGATCCTCGCCACGGGAAGCACGATGGGCGTTGAGCACAGTCCGCAGGTACTTGGTCACGGTCACGCCCGGTACCGACACGGGGTATTGGAAGGCCATGAACAGGCCCATCCGCGCCCGCTCGTCGGTCGCGATCTCGGTGATGTCCTCGCCGCCCCAGAGGACCTGCCCCTCGGTGACCTCAAGGTTGGGGTGACCCATGACCACGTTGGCCAGCGTCGACTTGCCCGAGCCGTTGGGCCCCATCAGCGCATGAATCTCGCCCTGGGCCACGGTGAGCTCGAGTCCCCGGAGGATCTCCTTCTCGCCGGCGCGGACGTGCAGGTTGCGAATTTCTAGATCTGGCATCTCAGCTTTCGTTCGTCTTTTCAGGCCGCAGCCGTCGGCACGGGCTCGCCGCGGCGCGAGAACTCGACCAGCTCCGCGAGCGTCGTCGTCTGCAGCGAGCGGATGATTCCGCCCTGCACACGGGTCCACAGGAGCTTGGTCGCGCATCCGCGTCCGGCATCCGGGAGGTGCGAGCACAGCACCCGCTCGGTCTGTTCGTGCACGAAGCACTCCATCGGCGCGATCGCGCCCTCGAGCGCCTGGACGACTTCATCCATCCCGATCTCCTCCGCCGGACGGGCCAGCCAGTAGCCGCCATGGGCACCCCGCGCACTCATTACCAGCTCAGCCTTCCGCAGCCGCGCGACGACTTGCTCGAGGTAGGCCAGCGGCAGGCCCTCGGCGTCGGCGATCGCTTTGAGGCTGGTCGGCTGCTCCGGGGACTGGCGCCCGAGCTCGACCATCAGGCGGACCCCATACTCGGCTTTTGAGGAGAAGATCATGGCTAAATCCTACCAGCAGGGTAGGTTATTTATGGGACCCGCTAGCGCGGGTCCTGTTTTTGTGGGCCGTCCCCCGCTAGGGTTGGCGGCACATGGACGCTGGGGGGCTCGCCACGTCAACTGACATCGCGCGTGCTGCCGAACTGGCACGCGAGCGTGGGCGCTTGGGCATCGACACAGAGTTCATGTCCGAGGGCCGCTACCGGGCTCTGCTCTGCCTGGTGCAGGTTGCCGTCGAGGACCCGGAGGCGCCGGACGGGATGCGGATCGTGCTGATCGATTCGCTCGGCGACGCCGACTCGACTCCGCTTGCCCGAGTGCTCGCCGATCCGGCGATCGAGGTGATCCTGCACGCGGGCCGACAAGACGTGGCGATCCTGCGCCGGGTTTGGTCGACCGAGATGAACAACATCTTCGACACGCAGCTGGCGGCAGGCTTCACCGGCGGCAGCGCCCAGAGCGGATACGGCAATCTGCTCAGCTCGGTCCTCGGCAAGCGCGTCGGAAAGACCGCGAGCTTCACGCGCTGGGACGCTCGACCATTGACCGCGGAGCAGCTGAGCTACGCCGCCGAAGACGTCGTGCATCTGCTCGAGCTGAGCGACGAACTGCAGCGCCGCCTGAGCGCCAACGGGCGCTTGGAATGGGCGCGCGAGGAGTGCCGGCGCCTCGAGTCCGCCACGGACGAGCGAGATCCCGAGATCGTGTGGGAGCGCCTGCCACGGGTCACCCAGCTGGACCCGCAGGCCCGCGCGGTCGCGCGCGCGCTGGCCGCGTGGCGAGAGCGCGCCGCGTCGAGCGAAGATCGTCCCGTCGGCTCGGTGCTCCAGGACGCTCCACTGGTCGAACTGGCCAAGCGCCAGCCGTCGACCACGCGTGGGCTGGAGCAGATCCGCGGCATTCATCCGTCCACCGTGCGCCGGCGCGGTGACGGGATCATGGAGGCGATCGGGGCCGGACGCGAGTCCCCACCGATCCCCCGCGAGGAGGCGCGCGGGCGCTCAGAGCCAGGCGATGCACCGCTGATCGCGCTCGCCGAGGCGCTGCTGCGGGCCCGGGCGCTTGAGGCGGGGCTCGCCTACGAGCTGATCGCGTCGCGCAGCGAGCTCGAGCAGATCATCGCCGCCGCTCGTCGCGCCCAGCCTGAGCCGCCCGTCCGCACGCTCGCCGGCTGGCGCCGCGAGCTGGTCGGCGACGACCTGCGGAATCTGCTCGGGGGAAAGAACGTGATCGGCGTCGGTCCCGATCGGCGACTGACGCTTCGTCCCAGCTGACCAGCACCCCCTGGTCAGGCAGCGCCCTGCTCGAGCAGCATCGACAGGGTGGGGGTGTGGCCGAACAGCGCGTTTGACAGCGCGAGGATCACGTTACGGGGGCGGTGGATGAACTGGCGATCGCTCGCCTGAAGCTCGTCGTACGCCGTCGCGTAGGTCACCCGCAGCTTGTGGCCGGGCGAGTCGGCCGCGTGCTCACCCAGGATGTCCGCGCTCGCCCCACTCCATCCCCGCTTGCGCAGCAGGTCGTGCTCGCTGCGCAGCAGCGCCTCTGAGCTCCGGTAGCGGGGAGCTGCCACCACCAGCTCCCAGGCGCAGAACGCGCTGGCGCCCTTGTCGCAGCGCAGTGCCCGCACAGAGATGCGGGACCCGTTGACGAGCGGCAACCGGTCCAGTTGGGGCATGCGCTGCGAGCTGCCCTGCCCACAACCAACCACCGATCCGATCGCCGCCACCGAGAGCGCCACAAGACCCATCACCCGTCGGGCTCTTACTCTACGGCCGGTCATGGGATCCAGCGTAAGCGTATCCGCGGGCCGCTACCTCCTCGGCATCCTCGCCCTGCTGATCATCGTCGCAGCGCTCGGCATCACCGCCCTCCGGCTACGCCGCCACTTCTTCCCGGATTGGGACGGCGCGCTGGCGCGGCTCGCGGAGACCCTGCTCGGCTTGACCCTCCTGGTGGCCGAAATGGAGATCCTCGGCGCGGTCGGCCTCTTCCGGCTGATCCCGCTGCTGCTCGGCTCCATCGCCGTCGGATTGGGGACGAGGCGGGCGCTCCCGGATGATGCCGACGCGTCCCCTCGCGCAGCCCGGGGACGCGGCGGCCTCAGCCGGGAACGCCTCGCGGCAACCGCCCTCATGGCCATCGCAACAGCGGCCGTCACAGCCGAGTGGGCCGGTCCAACCTTCGCCAGCTATGACTTCGGAATCAGGACCTTTGATTCGCTCTGGTACCACCTCCCGTGGGCGGCGTCGTTTGCCCAGTCCGGGCAGATCACCACCCTGCACTTCACCGACATCGAGTACCTGACCGCGTTCTATCCCGCCACGGCAGAGTTGTTTCACGGCCTCGGGATCGTCCTGTTCGCGCGGGACACATTGTCTCCCGCGCTGAACCTGATCTGGCTCGCGCTGGTCCTGCTCGCGGCCTACTGCGTCGGTCGCCCGCGCGGGCTGGGGGTGGCGACCGTGCTCGGCGCCGGGCTGGCCATGGGCACTCCGATGATGGACCTCTCCCAGGCCGGCAGCGCGGCCAACGACGTCGCCGGCGTGTTCTTCGTGCTCGCCGCCGTGGCCATCGTGATGGGCCGCCCTGGTGACGGCCGCGCGCTGGCACTGGCCGCGGTCTGCGCCGGACTCGCAGTCTCGGTGAAGCTGTCGATGCTGGCTCCGGTCCTCGCCCTGACCGTCGGCGTCCTCGCGTTGGCGCCACCAGGACGGCGACGTCGCGCGGGTGCCCTCTGGCTGGGCCCGCTGCTCGGGGCGGGAGGCTTCTGGTACCTGCGCAACCTGATCGCCGTCGGGAACCCCCTCCCCTGGGTGTCGGTTCCCGGCCTCGCCACGCCTGCGCCGCCGCTGCAGGCCCACACCGCCTTTTCGGTGGCCCACTACCTGACCAACCCGCGCGTCTGGGGTGGGCTGCTCGAGCCGAGCCTGGCCTCGGGCCTCGGTCCGTGGTGGTGGGCGATCCTCGGGGGGGTGGTGCTCGGGCCGGTCCTGTGCCTGCTGCCGGGCGCGAGCGCCCAGGTGCGGATGCTCGGGCTCGTGGCCCTGGCCTCCACCCTCGCCTATCTGATCACGCCCGAAACCGCCGCCGGGCCCGCCGGCCATCCGCTCGGCTTCGCCTTCAACCTGCGCTACGCGGCTCCGGCGCTGACGCTGTCGCTGGTCGCGCTGCCGCTGGCCCCCGTGTTCAACGGGCCGCGGGCCCGCTGGGTGGTTTGCGCCCCGCTGGCCATCGTGCTCGCCGTAACGCTCGCGCAGGGTCATCTGTGGCCGTCGCGGCAGGTTCCCGGGCAGATCCTGATCGGGGCCGCGGCGTTCGCAGCGGTGGCGGTGCTGGCACTCATCGCCGCCGGCCGTCTGCGGCGTTCCGTATCGGCCGCAATCGCGGCCGCGGCGCTGATTCTCGTGTGCGCGTTCGGATCTGTGGGCCAGCGAAGCTACCTGCGCAGTCGCTACGCGTTCCAGCCGGGCGTGTCCTCCCTCAGCCCGGTGTGGGCGTTCTTCCGCCACGTTCGTCAGTCGCGGGTCGGCGTGGTGGGCACGTTCGGCGGCTTCTTCGCCTACCCGCTCTTCGGCGCCGAGGACTCCAACCGGGTTCAGTACATCGGCCAGCGGGGGGCCAGCGGCTCGTTTACGGCGATCGGGTCGTGCGCGCAGTGGCGCCGCAGCCTCAACGCGGCTCACCTCCGCTACCTCGTCAGCACTCCCGCCCGGGACCCGTGGGATCCGAAGCGGCTGACCGCGTCACCGGAAGGAGCCTGGACCGCCAGCGATCCCGCCGCGCGCATCGTCTACCAGCGCCGGGCGGCAGGCCAGCGGATCACGGTGTTCGAGCTCCTCGCGCCCCTCGATCCGTCGCGATGCCGGGCCTCCGGAGGTGGGTAACCTCTGCCAGCGATGTCTGCGACCGCTGATCACCTGCAGGACCCTGAGCTGCTCAAGACCGAGTGGGACCTCTCGCCGCTCGTCGATGACGAGGGCGACGCCGGCGTTGATCGCGAGCTTGCCGGGGCCCGCGAGCGGGCGACGGTGCTTGCCGAGCGTCACGCGGGCAAGGTCGCCGAGCTCGACGGCGAGGGGCTCCTTGAGGCGATGCGCGAACTGGAGGCGATCAACGAGCTGGTCGGCAAGGCCGGGTCCTACGCATCGCTGAAGTTCTCCACCGACACCGCCGATCCCGCCCGCGGCGCGCTGCTGCAGAAGGTCACGGAGGCCGGCACCGAGATCGAGACGAAGCTTCTGTTCTTCGAGCTCGAGTGGGCGGCGGTCGATGACGCCCGGGCCGAGGAGCTGCTGTCCGCGGACGATCTCGGCTTCTGTCGCCACTACCTGCGCAGCGCTCGGCGCTACCGCCCGCATCTGCTCTCCGAGCCGGAGGAGAAGATCCTGGCCGAGAAGTCGATCTCCAGCCAGGCTTCCTGGAGCCGGCTGTTCGGTGAACTCGTGTCGGCGCTGCGCGTCAGGGCCGGCGATGATGAGGTCCCGCTCGACGTGGCCCTGAGCCAGCTCCAGGCCCCCGACCGGGACCTGCGCCGAGGGACGGCCGAAGCGGTGTCCGCAGCGCTCGACCCGGGCCTTCGCACCCGCGCCTTCATCTACAACACGCTCGCCCACGACAAGTCAGTCGAGGATCGGCTGCGCCACTTCCCCACCTGGCTCTCCTCTCGCAACCTCTCCAACGAGGCCTCCGATGAGTCGGTGATGGCGCTGATCGAAGCGGTCCGCGGCCGCTACGACATCCCTCAGCGTTGGTACCGGCTGAAGGCCAGGCTGCTCGGCGTCGAGCGGCTGGCCGACTACGACCGCGCCGCTCCGGTCCTGCCCGAGGAGGTGACCTTCTCCTATGCCGAGTCTCGCGACCTGGTCCTCGAGACCTACGACGCGTTCTCGCCCCATGCCGGCCGAGTGGTGCGCCGCTTCTTCGACGAGCACTGGGTCGACGCCCCCGTGCGACCTCACAAGCGCGGCGGCGCGTTCTGCGCGTACACGGTGCCGAGCGTCCATCCCTACGTGCTGCTCAACTTCACCGCGCGCCGGCGGGACGTGTTGACGATGGCCCACGAGCTCGGCCACGGCCTCCACGCTGCTCTGGCCCAGGCGCAGGGCGTCTTTCACCAGTCGACGCCGCTGACGCTGGCCGAGACGGCATCGGTGTTCGGCGAGGCGCTGACCTTTGGCCGCATGCTCGAGGCCGCCGATGACGACGACGCCCGCCTCAGTCTGCTGGCCGACCGCATCGATGGCGCGATCGCGACCGTGTTCCGCCAGATGGCGATGAACCGCTTTGAGCACCTGATCCACACCGGACGCCGGACCGAGGGCGAGCTGTCGGTCGACCGGATGTCCGAGCTGTGGGTGGAGACCCAGACCGAGCTGTTCGGCGACTCGGTGCAGATCACCGAGGGCTACCGGACGTGGTGGTCCTATGTGCCCCACTTCATCAACACGCCTGGCTACGTCTATGCCTACGCC
>CAXMLR010000395.1:0-1512 GCA_964194275.1 uncultured Solirubrobacterales bacterium | reverse complement strand
ATTCCCGGCAACGACGATGCGATCCGCTCCTGCAAGGCGGTCACGGCGGCCATCGGGGACGTGGTCTCCGAGGGACACAACCTGTTCCGCGCCGAGGAGGAGCGCGCCCGGCAGGAGCGTGAGCGGCGGGAGAACGAGGAGCGTGAGCGGCGCGAGGCCGAGGAGCGCGTCCGTCAGGAGGCCGAGGAGCGCGCCCGCCTGGAAGCTGAGGAGCGCGCCCGCCTGGAAGCCGAGCAGGCCGCCGCGGCCGCACCACAGCCCGAGGCCGCCCCGTTGGCCCCACAGCCGCCGGCCGCACCGCCGCCTGAGAGCGCCCCGGAACCGGAGCCCGCCGCAGCACAGACGGCCTCCGCCCCGCAGCCCGAGGCCGCACCGGAGCCCGAGGCGCCGGCAGAGCCCGAGCCCGAGGCGCCGCCCGCCCCACCATCCGAAGCCGTGCCGGCTCCCGTGGACCAGGAGAAGGCATGAGCGAGATCAGTGCCAAAGATGTCAAGGCCCTGCGCGAGCGGACCGGTGCCGGCGTGCTGGCCTGTCGCGAGGCGCTCGGCGAGGCTGAGGGTGATCTCGACCGGGCGGTTGAGATCCTCCGCGCCCGGGGCGAGGCCCAGGCGGCCAAGCGTTCCGGAGCTGAGGCGCGCGAGGGCGTCGTGCAGAGCTACATCCACGCCGGGGGCAGGATCGGGGCGCTCGTCGAGGTGGACTGCCAGACGGACTTTGTCGCTCGCAACGAGCGGTTCGTCGAGTTCGCCCGCGACGTCGCGCTGCACGTTGCGGCCGCCGCCCCGCTGGCACTCACCGAGGAGGACGTGCCGGTCGAGGATCGCGAGCGCGAGGAGCGGATCGCCACCGAGCAGGCCGCTGACCGTCCGGAGAACGTGCGTGAGCGGGTGGTGAGCGGGAAGCTCGACAAGTGGCTCGACGAGGTCGTGCTGCTGCGCCAGAAGCACGTCAACGAGGACAAGCACGCCGGCAAGACGATCGAGGAGCTGCGCGCCGCGCTGTCCGCGGAGACGCGGGAGAACGTCGTGATCAGGCGCTTTGCCCGCTTCGCCGTCGGCGGTTGAACCGGTGAGCGGCGCCGTGGCCAAGCCTCCGCCCGCCTACACGCGCGTGCTGCTGAAGCTCTCCGGAGAAGCGTTGATGGGGGATCTGCAGTACGGCACCGACCCGGACCGAGTGGCGGCGATCGCCTCCGAGGTCGCCGTGATTCAACGGCGCGGGGTGGAGGTGGCGATCGTGGTCGGGGGCGGCAACATCTACCGCGGACTCGCGGCCGCCGCCGCTGGGATGGATCGCGCCACCGGCGACTACATGGGGATGCTGGCCACCGTGCTGAACGCGCTGGCGCTGCAGGACGCACTGGAGAAGGAGGAGATCGCCACCCGCGTCCAATCGGCGATCACGATCTCCGAAGTCGCCGAGCCCTACATCCGCCGGCGGGCGATGCGCCACCTGGAAAAGGGAAGGATCGTGATCTTCGCGGCCGGCACCGGCAACCCGTTCTTCACCACC
>CAXMLR010000394.1:0-1625 GCA_964194275.1 uncultured Solirubrobacterales bacterium | reverse complement strand
GCCGGCCAAGCACGACACGATCCTCGTCTACGTGCGCACCCCGGGGGGGCACCATTTCGATGCCGACGCGGTCGAGCGAGAGCCGTACATGGCACCCGGACTGGTCGGCGCCGAGAAGGCCGCTCGCGGCAAGCGTCCGACCGATGTCTGGTTCCACACCATCGTCCCCACCAACGGGCGTGAGAAGACCGGCTACCCGTCGCAGAAGCCCGAAGGGGTACTGCGACGCATGGTCGCCGCGTCCTCCCGGCCCGGTGGGTGGTGCCTTGACCCGTTCGCCGGTTCCGGCACCCTCGGGGCCGTATGCCGAGCGCTCGGCCGCCGGTTCGTGCTGATCGACGACAGTCCCACCGCAATTGAGGTGATGCGGATGCGGCTGGACGGTGCCCAACCCCTGAAGATCGCCGGAACCGCGGCGGTTAGGACCGTGAGTCGCGGACGAGCGGGACGAATCTGACCGGCTCGAGGGTAGTCGTCCTGATCCCCTTCCGCGTGCGTCGGGCTAGGACGAGGTGCTGCTCTTCGCCACCCACCGGAGCGATCAGCCGGCCCCCCAGGGCGAGTTGATCACTCAGCGCCTGCGGGATGCGCTCGGCGGTTGCCGCGGCGACGTTGACGGCGTCATAGGGAGCGTGCTCAGGCAGGCCCTCCCACCCGTCACCGACGTACAGCTCGACGTTGGAGATCCCAAGGGCGGCGAGGGTCTGGCGGGCCTGGTCGGCCAGCTCCGCGTGCCGCTCGATGCTCCACACGTGCCCGGCCAGCCGCGCGAGCAGGGCAGCGTGGTAGCCGGACCCGGTGCCAACGTCCAGGACTCGGTCGTCACCTCGCAGCTCGAGCAGCTCGAGCATCCGTCCGACCACCAGTGGCTGCGAGATGGTTTGCTCGCACCCGATCGGCAGCGCCGTGTTTTCGTACGCGCGCGCGACTTGGGCGCCGGGAACGAAGCGCTCGCGCGGGACAGCACCAATCGCGGCAAGCACCCGCTCGTCGGAAATCGAGGCACGCAACCGGCCGGCCAGGTCCTGCGCTTCGCTCATGTCATCAATTTTCGAGGCTCTGGCAAGATCGAGTCCGATGACGACGACGCTCGAGGAGCAGTCGAGCTACCCGGGCTCTGACCGAAGCGGCCCCCGGGCGAGCCTGGCAGGTGTCGCGCTGCGGCGATTTGTCCGCACGGTGCCATGGCCGATCTGCGTGATCACGGTGATCGCTGCCGCCCTGAGGCTGGCGCAGCTCGATGGGGTCGCCGCGAATCAGTTTTACGACTCGGCGGTGCGGAGCATGTCCGGCTCCGTTCACAACTTCTTCTTCGGGGCGTTTGACCCGGCGGCAATCCTGTCGATCGACAAGCCGCCCCTGGATCTCTGGCTGCAGGTCATCAGTGTGAAGCTGCTGGGCTGGAACGGGTTCGCGCTGAAGCTGCCCGAGGCACTGGGCGGGATCTTGGCGGTGCCGCTGCTCTACGACGCCGTGCGTCGGGCGGTGGGACGCCCGGCCGCGATCGGCGCCGGGGCCGCGCTGGCCGTGCTGCCGGAATCGGTTCTGACCTCCCGCAGCGACACGATGGACTCGGTGATGATGCTGCTCGTCGTCGCTGCTCTGTGGCTGGTGGTTCGCGGCTC
>CAXMLR010000393.1:0-3173 GCA_964194275.1 uncultured Solirubrobacterales bacterium | reverse complement strand
GTTCGACCGGCGCGGGTCAGGCCTGTCTGATCCGGTGCCGACCGCGCCGACGCTCGAGGAGCAGATGGACGATGTCGTAGCGGTGATGGACGCGGCGGGTTCCGAGCGCGCGGCGGTGTTCGCGCTGCTCGAGGGCGGTGCGATGGCGGCACTGTTTGCTGCGACGCATCCCGAGCGGACCGGCGCGCTCGTCCTCTACGAGGCGCAGCCGCGGATGTCCTGGGCGCCCGACTACGACTGGGCCATGCGCCGCGAGGAGCGTGAGACGTACCTCCAGGGCGGGGGACACGCCAACTGGGGCGACGGCTCCAGGATGATGGCGCTGTCTCCGAAATCGGCCGCCGATCCCCGGCTGCTCAATTGGTTCGCGCGGCTCGAGCGCCTGGCGGCCAGCCCCGGAACGGCAGCTCGGTTGATGATGATGAATGCCGAGGTCGATGTCCGTGCCGTGCTGCCGACGATCCGCGTGCCCACGCTGGTTCTTCACCGGACCAACGACCGATTCATCGACATCCGCCATTCCCGCTACCTCGCCGAGCACATCCCAGGTGCGCGCCTGATTGAACTTCCCGGGGAGGAGGCGCTGTCGTTCGGCAGCGGTTCGGCGAGCGAGCTCGACGAGATCGAAGAGTTCCTGACCGGAACCCGACACGCCCGGGACGCCGAACGGATTCTGGCTACGGTGTTGTTCGCGGACATCGTCGATTCCACCCGGCGGGCGTCCGAGCTTGGCGACCGGCGCTGGCGGGACCTGCTCGAAGCGGTCGAGAGCGCCGTCGGTCGTGAGCTGGCGCGCTTCCGCGGCCGCGCGGTGAAGACGATGGGCGACGGGTTCCTCGCCACATTCGACGGGCCGGCGCGGGGAATCCGCTGCGCGGGCGCGATCCGTGACGTGGCCCGGTCACAGTACGGGCTGGAGGTGCGCAGCGGACTGCACACCGGCGAGATCGAGCTGATCGGTGACGACGTGGGGGGGATCGCCGTGCACATCGGGGCTCGCGTCGGCGCGAGGGCGAAACCGGGAGAGGTGCTGGTGTCGGCAACGGTCAAAGACCTCGTTGTCGGCTCTGGCATCACCTTCGATGACCGGGGCGAGACCGAGCTCAAAGGCGTTCCCGGTCGCTGGCGCCTGTGGGCGGCCGCGACGTAGCCATCCTGGCGGGCGCCCATGGCATAGCCAGCCTGGCACGGTGCGACTGTGCACCCGGGGTAGCGGCCAGCCGCACGAACCATTTGGGTCTCTTTCTAAGGCTCGGTGATGCACAGGAACCTACGCGGTCGGCCGCGCACTGACAATCGCGCGTCGGTCTTGGATCGGTCTCGAACCCGCCACCGCCGGGTAGACTCCGCACCCAGTGGACCCCTTCGCGCTTGTCCTGCTCGCCGGCCTTGCAGCTCTGGTCCTCTGGGTTTGGCTGCTGGGCAAGTACTACCCAGGCTCGGGTTTGGAGCAGTTGGGGCTGAAGTCGGCCCGGGAGATCTCAGAGAATCGGGAGGCGCTCGAGGCGGAAGACCTCGAGCAGATGCTGGCTGCTCATAACGCGCGGCGCACGGCCCGAGGGGAGACCGAGGTCACCGTTCACGATCTGGAACTGCGCGTGATGGAAGATCTGAGCGACCAGCGCCGCCGAGCTCAGGAGTTGCACGCTGACCGGGATTTTGATGAGCTGCTGGAAGCGACCAACGCACGCCGGCGGGCTCGAGGATTGCCTGAGCGGACGCCCGAGCAGGCGCGCCGTGAGCTCGGCCAGAGGACCGAGCCCGGGGGCTGAGGCCCCAACGGCGCACGGCGGTTGGCTCGCTGCCTGATCATCGCCTGCGGCTGCCGCGGGTCGGCGCTGGCCGGTGAGCTGCGCAGTGACGGCCACTCCGTCCGGGGCACAACCAGAGACGCGGCTCGGTTCGCCGAGCTAGCGGCCGCCGGGATCGAGCCTCACCTCGGCGACCCCGATCGCGTGGCGACGCTTGCGCCGGCCTTCGAGCATGTGACCGTCGCGTGCATCCTGCTCGGGTCCGCGCGCGGGAGCGAGCAGGAACTGGCGGACTTACACGGGAGTCGCCTGCAGATGCTGCTGGCCCGCGTGCTCGATACCACCATCCGGGGAATCATCTACGAAGCGGCCGGAGACATTGATCCGGCGACCCTGGGGTCGGGCGTCCGCATCGTCCGCGATGCATGTGAAGCGTCGCTGATCCCCTACGTCTTGCTCGAGGCGGATCCCGCTGAGCGCGCCCACTGGCTCGCTGCCGCCGCGGCGGGTGTGCAGACGCTGTTGCGAGCCTCTGGCTAATCCTCACCAGATCAGTTGGCAAGCCGCGGCTTCGGAGTTCCCCGCGCTAGACTGAAAATGGGTAAAAGCCGATTGAAAATATCCCACTCACGACTCAGGAGAGACGACCGTGGCTGACTATGCGAAGGACGTGCTCGTAGAGCCCGAATGGCTCGAGCAGCACCTCGACGACGACTCGATCCGGATCGTGGAGGTCGACGAAAACCCGGCACTGTACGGCGAGGCTCACATCCCGGGAGCGATTGGCTTCGACTGGCGCAAAGATCTCCAGGATCAGGTCAAGCGTGACTTCCTCGGTCCAGAGGACTTCGGCAAGCTGTTCGGCGGCCACGGGGTCTCCGACGACCATCTGGTTGTCCTCTACGGCGATCGCAACAACTGGTTCGCCGCCTACACGTACTGGTATCTCAAGTTCTACGGGCACGACAACGTCAAGTTGCTCAATGGCCCGCGTGAGCGATGGATCAGCGAGGGCCGGCCGACGAGCACCGAGGTTCCGTCCCACGCGCCCGCGACATTCACCGCGAAGTCGGGCGACGACAGCATCCGCGCCAAGCGGGACGAGGTTCTGGGGGCGCTGGATAACTCGCACAAACTGGTCGACGTGCGCTCTCCTCAGGAGTATTCAGGCGAGCTGATCGCGATGCCGGGCTATGAGAACGAAGGTGCGCAGCGCGCGGGGCACATTCCCGGAGCCGCGTCTGTGCCGTGGGCCCAGGCGGTCAAGGAGGACGGGACGTTCAAGTCCGCCGACGAGTTGCGCGAGCTTTATGGCGGCAAGGGCGTCCTCTCCGGCGACCCGATCATCGCCTACTGCAGGATCGGCGAGCGCTCCGCCCACACGTGGTTCGTCCTGCATGAGCTGCTCGGCGAGGACGACGT
>CAXMLR010000392.1:0-3633 GCA_964194275.1 uncultured Solirubrobacterales bacterium | reverse complement strand
CACAGCGGCGGCACGTCGACGACGTTGATCAGCATCGCGCGGCGCTCGGCGTCGTCGAACACGCGAATGTTGATGTCGGTGTCGCTGGTCGCGGCGATCACGATCAGGCTGCCCTCCAGGTCACGGGTCTCGTATTCACGCTGCTCCCAGCGGATCGACCCCTCGCGAGCCAGCTCGGCCAGCGCGGGATGAGCTTCGGGCGCGACCAGCGTCACGTCGCCGTCGCAGGCCAGCAGACCCTCCACCTTCTCGAGCCCGATGTCGCCACCACCGACCACCAGGCAGCGCCGTCCCTTCAGCCGCAGGCAGGCGATGTAGAACGGTGTCTCCAGCATGTCCCTGACGCACGACTGGTCGCAGATCCCCTTACGGAACTGACAGACGCATTCCTTGCCGAGGTAGGCCTGAGCGGGCACGCCTCTAAGGGTAGCCAGGGACCCGACCCGGCGGCCCGGGATGCGCGGCAGACTGCCTACCGCTTGACGGCGTCGCGGGCGAGCCGAGCGCCGACCTTGACCAGCGGGGCGATCCCATCCCTGAGCGCGCCGGCTCGGATCGACGGGCGTCCGTAGAGGATCGTCGCCGTTTGCCGCAAGGCCTGACCCAGCGTTTCGTCGTACGGGTGCCACCAGGCGTTCCGGACGGTCGAAGGCTCCCACACGCGCAGCTTGATGTTGACGCACTCGTAGAGTCCGAACTTGGAGTGGGTGCGGCCGAGGCCAGACGCCTTGACGCCACCCCACGAGCATTGGCAGGCGCCGTGACTGAACATGTGATCGTTGATCCAGACCATCCCGGACTCGATCTCACGTGCGATCCGCTCGCCCTTGCTGCGATCGCACGTCCAGACCGACGCGCCCAGCCCGAAATCGCTGTCGTTGGCCAGCGAGACGGCTTCGTCCTCTGACTCGACGACGACGATCGGCAGCACCGGCCCGAAGATCTCCTCGCGCATGATTCGCATTTCGTGGGTGACCCCGGTGAGCACGGTGGGGGCGTAGAACGCCCCGTGCGGAAAACCCTCGGGCGCCGGCACTGGGCCCCCGCAATTCAGGGTTGCGCCGGCGAGGACGGCATCGTCGACGAGCTCGTGGACGAGCTCGAACTGGTCGCGCGTGACCATCGGGCCGATCTCGGTGTCCCACTCCATTGGATCGCCGACCCGCAGCTTCTGGGCCCCCGCCACCACTCCGGCAATGAACCGCTCGGCGACTTCACCCATCACGTAAACGCGCTCGATGCCGGAGCACGTCTGTCCTGCGTTGGCGAACCCACCCCAGAGCGCTCCGGCGATCGCGTGCTCGAGGTTGCAGTCCGGCAGCACGATCATCGGATCCTTGCCCCCGAGCTCGAGCACCGTGCCCTTGAGGCGCTTGGCACACGCCTCGCCGACGCCACGGCCGGTCTTCACCGAACCGGTGAAGAAGACCTTGGCCACACGCGAGTCGATCAGCGCGGGGCCGGTGCCGGGACCGTGGATCGCCCGGACGAGGCCTTCCGGTACGCCGGCCCGCTCGAACACCCGACCGATCCGCTCCCCGATCAGCGGGGTCAGCGATGCCGGCTTGAGCACGACGCCGTTGCCGGCCATCAGCGCCAGCGCCACCTCGACGAACGGGATGCTCCACGGATAGTTCCAGGGCGAGATGACCCCGATCACCCCGAGCGGCTCGTAGGTGAAAGCTGCGCTCTTGGTCTTCAGAAACACCTGCGAGATGGGGATCTTCTCGTCGGAGAGGATCTCGATCCCGGCGTGGCCGATCCACCGCAGCGCATCGATCGTCGGCAGGATCTCCATCGAGAAGGCCTCGTTGCGGGGCTTTCCCTGCTCACGGACGATCAGGTCCCGGATCTCGTCGGCTTCGTCGATCAGCACCTGAGCGGCCCGGTCGAGGTAGCGAGCCCGATCCGCGAGCGTCAGCTGGGCCCAGAACCGCTGGACCTTGGCGACGTCGTCGACCACCGCAGCGACCTGTTCAGGCGCGGTGATCGGCACGGTCCCGACGCGGTCCCCGGTAGCCGGATTGCGCGACTCCAGCTGATCGATGCCAGCGGCGATTGCCACGGGCCCAGACTACCGTTCGGCGTCTAGGCGGCGCGGGCCCGGGCTACGGCGGTGGCCCGTCCGATCAGCGCTCGAGTCAGCAGCTCGTCGAGGCCCTCGGCCTGCTCTGCGTCCGCCACCAATGTGTCCGGCCGGATCTGGCCGCCCGGCGCGAGGTCAATCGCGCCGATCCCGACCATCGCCTCCCGCGAGTCGAGCAGCACGGTGGCACAGATGACCAGGCGCCGCCGCGGATCGAACCGGACGAGCCGAGCCGCTTCCAGCTCCTCGGGCCCGCGCCCCTGGGAGCGCAGAAGCTCCCGGATCGCGGGAGCATCTCGCAGCTGTGGCAGCCGCAAGCGCACGCGGGGACCGCGTGGAAGTAGGTAGGAGCTGGCCAGTAGGGCGCCGGGATCAAAGCTCGACTTCACTTCCTACAGGGTAGTAGCTTGATTCCACGGGCGGTGAAGCGGGCGTAAAAATGCGGTAAGCCCGCTCAGCCTCGGCCGCGCGCTCGCCGAATCGCCTCCAGGCGCTCCACGAGCCCGGCCTCGGCGTCATCCGGGACGTAGAACCGCTGCCCGATGGCGGAATCCGGCAACAGCTCCTGGGGTGAAACGTGCCCAGCACGCCGATGGGGATTGTCATAGTCGCCGTCCTTGCGCGTGGACGAGCGCAGGTGGGCCGGCGGCGCCGATGCCCCCCGATCGCGGAGGTGCTCCCGCGCCGCGAACACGGCCCGCTTGGTGGCATCGGACTTCGGTGCCAACGACAGATAGATCGCCGCCTGGGCGAGCGCGAACTGGCATTCAGGGAGCCCAACGTGTTCCACCGCCGCCGCGGCGGCGGTGGCCACGACCAGGGCCTGCGGATCGGCGTTGCCGATGTCCTCGGAGGCGAGCACGACCATCCTCCGGACGATGAAGCGAGGATCCTCGCCCCCCTCGAGCATCACGGCCAGGTAGTAGAGCGAGGCGTCGGGATCGGAGCCCCGGGTCGCCTTGATCCAGGCCGAGATCGTGTCGTAGTGGCGATCGGCCTGACGGTCGTAGAGGATCGCCCGTCGCTGGAGCGCGTCCTCGGCCTGCGCCAGGGTCACCTCGTCGCCGGCCGCGGACTCGCAGGCGAGCTCGAGCGCGTTGAGCGCCGTGCGGGCGTCACCGGCCGAGCGCTCGGCCAGGAACTCGAGTGCCTCCGGAGCGAGCCTCGTGCCGGAACCGCACTCGCCGCGGGCCATGGCTCGCTGCAGCAGCACGGTGATGTCCTGCGTGGTGAGGACATCCAGCTCGTAAACGTGGGTACGCGAGATGAGCGCCGAATTGACCTCGAAGTACGGGTTCTCCGTGGTGGCGCCGATCAGCGTGACCAGCCCCTCCTCGACCGCGGGCAGGAGGGCATCCTGCTGGGCCTTGTTGAAGCGATGGATCTCATCCAGGAAGAACACGGTCCGTTTGCCACCCCCCCGCAATCGCTGGCGCGCGCGCTCGAGCACCGCCCGCACCTCGGCGCGGCCGGCCTGGACCGCACTCTCCTCCTCGAACGCGGCGTCGGAGGCTTCGGCGGCCAGCCGCGCCAGCGTCGTCTTGCCG
>CAXMLR010000391.1:0-29998 GCA_964194275.1 uncultured Solirubrobacterales bacterium | reverse complement strand
TGATCGGCAACGGCGTGGTGATCGATCCAAAGGTCCTGACCGATGAGCTCGATGAGCTCCGGCGGCGCGGGGTGGACACCACCTCGCTGAAGATTTCCGCCAACGCCCACCTGATCATGCCCTACCACATGATGCTCGACCACGCCGGAGAGGCGAAGCTGGGCAAGCTCCAGATCGGCACCACGCGCCGCGGCATCGGCCCTTGCTATGCCGACAAGGCGGCCCGGCTGGGAATCCGCGTTCAGGACCTCCTCGACGAGAAGATCCTCAAGAAGAAGATCCTGGCGGCGCTCGAGCCCAAGCGCCTCTCGCTGCGTCCGTTTGCCAAGGATCCTCGGCTTGACCTGCAAGCGATGACCGATGAGTACCTGACCTACGGGCACCGGCTGGAACGCTACATCGCCGACGCCAGCCGCATGGTCCTGGACGCACTGGATCGCAGCGAGCTGGTCGTGTTCGAGGGCGCTCAGGGAGCACTGCTCGACATCGATCACGGGACCTATCCGTTTGTCACCTCGTCCAACCCGGTGGCCGGAGCCGCGTGCATCGGGGCGGGCGTCGGCCCCAAGGACATCGACGAGGTGTGGGGCGTGACCAAGGCCTACAGCACTCGGGTCGGCGCCGGTCCGTTTCCGACCGAAATGGAGGGCCCCGCGGCTGATGACCTCCGCGAGCGGGGCGGCGAGTACGGGACAACCACCGGCCGGCCCAGGCGGGTGGGATGGATCGATTTGGTCGCTCTGCGCTACGCCGCACGGCTCAACTCCCTGACCGCGCTGGCGATCACCAAGCTCGACGTGCTCACCGGGATCGACCCGCTCCGCGTGTGTACTCGTTACCGCGGAGCGGAGGGCGCCGAGTTCGACCATTTCCCCTACCACCAGACCGTGCTCCACCACTCCTCGGGCGAGTACGACGAGATGACCGGCTGGTCAGAGGATCTACGCGAGTGTCGAACCGAGGAGGAGCTCCCTGGCGCCGCTCGCGACTACCTGCGCTGCATCTCCGAGTTCGTCAAGGTCCCGATCGCGCTGGTGGGCGTCGGTCCGGGACGCGACGAGGTGATCTGGACGCAGGCCGGTGCTGAGATGGCCGGCGCCGGCGGTCGCGCCCCGGCCCGCGCCGGGGCCTGAAACAGGCCCACGCGGGCGCGGCGCAGCGGCGTGGACAGCGCCTCGATCTCAGCGCCAGCGCTCGAGCAGGTCCTCGTCACTCACGCGGCGCACCACCCGGGCCGGAACACCCATCACGACCTGACGCGGCGGGACATCGCGGGTGACGAGGGCCCCAGCGGCGACGAACGCCTCTTCCCCGACTTCCACCCCGGGCACCAGGACGACCCCGCCCCCCACCCGGCATGCCCGGCGGAACACGGGCCCCAGCAGTCGCTCACTGCGCGCACGGCGGCCCATCGTGTGATCGTTGGTCGTGTAGACCCCAGGTCCGAGGAACACGTCGTCCTCGACCACGCTGCCGCCGGTCACATATACCCCGGTCTGGATCGAGACCCGGGCGCCAACCCGAGCGTCAAAGTCAACCGACGAGGCGCGTCCGACCACGGAGTCCGGCCCGATCTCCACCCGCTCGCGCACCTGCGCCTGGTCGCCGATGATGACTCGCTCGGCCACCGACGAGCCGGCGTATATGACCGCCCCGCAGCAGACGGTGACCTCGACGCCCAGTCGCAATGGAGCGAGCTCATCCGTCCTGGCCGCGCTCGAGCCTGGTCGCAGTCGTGGTCGCTTGCCGAGCACGACGCCGTCCTCGATCACGCAACCTTCTCCAATCACGGTCCTGCGGTGGACCACGACGCCGGCCCCGATCTGCGAGCCCGCGCCCACCTGCACCCCACCGTGGATCACGCTCGCGTGCCCGACCGCGACGCGCTCCGCCAGCTGGGCGTCACTTGACACCTGCGCGCCGGCAGCGATCTCAGCCAAGGCTGACCCCGGCGGCCGGGGGCGCCGGGGCGCGGCGCGAGGCCTCGAGCGAGCGCTGGAGCTGCTCCAGTACCCGTACGACCCGCAGACCGCTGGCACCATCTGAGCGCGGCGTCTGGCCGCTGCGGACGCATTGCACGAAATGCTTGCACTCGAGGCGCAACGGCTCGAGGTTGGGGATCCTCGGCGAGAAGATGTCCCCGCTGCGCGTGATGTACTCGCCGTAGCCACGTGAGTCCTCGTCGAAGCCCTTGTCGTACACGGTCAGCTTGCCCTCCAGCGCCATATCGTCGAAGGTCGCCATGCGTCGCGCGCCAACCACGGTGAAGCGTCGCTCCTTGTGCGGATCCAGCCACGAGAGATGGAGATGGGCGGAGAGGCCGGAGGGAAAGCGCAGAAAGCAGAACACGACGTCCTCGATGCCATCGCGCACGTAGGACTCGCCGTGGGCGACGACGTCCCACGGTTCCTCACCAGCCAGGTGGAGCACCACGGACACGTCGTGAGCGCCCAGGCTCCAGAGGGCGTTCTCGTCTGCTCGGAGCTTGCCGAGATTGAGACGATTACCGTAGATGTAGTAGATCTCTCCGAGATCGCCTGACTGACTGAGCTCCTTGAGCTTCTGCACACCCGGGTGGTACTCGAGCAGGTGGCCCACCATCAGCACGCGCCCGTTGGCCTGCGCCGCCGCGACCGCCTGCTCGGCGTCCACGACTGACTGCGCCAACGGCTTCTCGACGAAGCAGTGTTTGCCGGCGGAGAGCACCCTGACCGCTAGCTCGGCGTGCGTGGGGACCGGCGTCGCGATCACGATTGCGTCGAGCTCGGGGTCGGCGAGGAGCTCATCAAGCTCGGCCGTCTGTCGTGTGCCGGGAAAGCGGACAGCAATTCGCTCTCGCGCCTGGGGATCCGTGTCGCAGCACCAGGCAAGCTCGCAACCGGGCAGGGAGGCGAAGTTCCGGGCCAGGTTGGGGCCCCAATACCCGAGACCGATTACACCGACCCGCACGGCCCGGTCAGTCGTGTTCTGGTCGGGGCTCATTGGACGTGGAGTGTAAGCGCGTCGCGGACCCGTTCCCCCGCCCGTCCGTCCCCATAGAGGGGCGGATGCTCGTCGGGGGGCGGAGCTTGCAGCGCCAGCAGTGCCGCCTGCTGATCGAGGTCGACGAGCACGTTCCAACCGACCTGCACCGTTTCCATCCACTCCGTGCTGGGTCGCAAGGTGACGCACCTGACGCCGGCCAGATACGCCTCCTTCTGAAGCCCGCCGGAGTCGGTCAGGACCGCGCGGGCGCTGCACAGGAGCGCCGCCAGCTCGAGATAGCCCAGCGGTGGCGTGATCAGGACCCGATCACTGTCGGAGAGTCGCTCGAGCAAACCGGCCTCGCGCAGTCGCGCACCGGTACGAGGGTGCAGCGGCAGCACCACCGGCAGCGGCATCGACAGCAGCAACTCAACCAGCTGCTCCAGCCGATCACGCCGATCGACGTTACCGGCCCGGTGCGCAGTCGCCAGCAGGTACCCCCCCGGTGTGACGCCGCGGGCCTGGACGAGGTCGACTCGCTCCCGCGCGCGGGGCTGGACCTCGAGCGCGATGTCGACCATTACGTCGCCGACCAATTCGATCGCTCCCGCCGCTCGCTCGTGGCGCAGGTTCTCGACCGCGACCTGGGAGGAGCAGAGCAACAGAGCGCTCACGTGGTCGGCCAGCACGCGGTTGAGCTCCTCGGGCATCGAGCGATCGAATGACCGCATTCCGGCCTCGACGTGGGCCACCGGGACCCTCGCCTGCCCGCCGGCGAGGGCGCCGGCGAGGGTTGAGTTCGTGTCGCCGTAGACCAGCAGGACGTCGGGCTCGACCTCGTCGATCAACGGCTCCAGCGCACCCAGCATCCGCGAGGTCTGCGAAGTGTTGGAGCCGAGGGCAATGCCGAGCTCGCGATCAGGGGCGGGAATGCCCAGCTCCCGAAAGAACACCGCAGAGAGCTCGTCGTCGAAGTGCTGACCCGTGTGGATCAGGACCTCCTCGTGGACCTCGCGCAGCCGGGGAGAGACAGCCGCCGCCTTGATGAACTGCGGGCGATTGCCGATCACCGAGAGGATCTTCACCCGACGCTGAGCTCCGAGCGAATCCTGTTTCGCAACCCGGTCGCCGCCTGCTCGGTCAGCGGCGCATGCTCGTCGTAGGCGATGTCGTCGATCGCCGCGATCGGTTGCACCTCGCGGATCGTGGAAGCGAGGAACGCTTCCTGCGCGCCGGTCAGGTTCGCGAGCGTGCACGGCCGCTCGATCGCACCTGTGAGGTCGATCACCGCCGCGCGGGTGATGGAGGCGAGAATGTGCTCGTCCAGCGGGGGTGTCATCACCTCTCCCGCCTGGACCCAGAAGATCGAGCTGGTCGGTGCTTCGAGCACGCGCCCGTGCGGCGTGACCAGCAGCGCCTCGTCGAATCCCTGCTCGCGCGCGAGCCGGCCGGCGAGCATGTTGGCCGCGTAGGACAGCGACTTGATTCCATCCAACACGCGGGTGGGCGAGTAGGTGACGGTTCCCAACCGGATCCGGGGCGGCGTTTCGTGCAGGGCCTCGGTCAGCAGCAGCCTGCGGCCGCCGCGGGTCAGCACGATGCGCAGCGCCTCGTGATCGGGCCCAGGGCCGGCCTGGGCGAGGAGCCGGTTCGCGTCGGCGCGCACCAACTCCAGATCGGCCGGCAGTCTCAGATTGGCCGCAGAGCGCTGCAGCCGAGCCAGGTGATCCTCGAGCGCGAACGGCAAGCCGTCATAGACCCGGATCACCTCGAACACACCGTCGCCACGCAGCAGCCCCTCGTCAGTGGCGGGGATCATTGCCTCGGCGACGGGCATGATCTCGCCGTCGAGGCTGGCCAGAGATCCGGGAGTGCTCATCGGGGGAAGCCTACTCAGCGGCCCTCGGGAGCGGCCGTGCCCGCAGGCTGGGTCTGCGCCCACACCCCCGCCAGACGGACGACCACCGCCGCCGCGGCGGCCATGTCCTGAACCGATGCCCATTCTCGAACCGAGTGGTACTCGTGGCCTCCGGTAAACACGTTCGGCGTTGGCAGCCCCATTTCGCTGAGCCGCGAGCCGTCCGTCCCACCCCGGATCGGCGTCCGGACCGGTTCGATTCCCTCTGCCCGGATCGCCTGCACCGCCGCGGCAGTGACCTGTGGCGCGTCGTCGAGGTACCGCCGCATGTTCCGGTACTGGTTCTTAACCTCGATCTGCAGTCGGGCCCTCGGCTCAGTGGCCACGACCCCCGCGGCGACTCGCCGCAACAGCTTGACGTGCTCGGCCAGCTTGTCCTCATCGAAGTCGCGCACGATCGCGCGGAGCTGCGCGCTCGCGGCCGTACCCGTCAGCTCGTACGGATGGATGAATCCCTCCCGCCCAGCCGTCGCCTCGGGCGTGAGCTCGGGGGGTAGGGCAGCGACGATCCTCGAGGCCAGCCGCAAGGCACTGACGAGCTTGCCGGTGGCCTGGCCTGGGTGAACGTCGACGCCGGTGATGTTGATGAGCGCCTCTTGGGCACTGAACGTCTCGTCCTGGATCTCCCCCAGAGCCGAGCCATCGATCGTGTATGCGCACTCAGCCCCAAAGGCCGAGATGTCGAACAGCGTGGCGCCCTCGCCGATCTCCTCGTCGGGGGTGAAGCAGACCCTCAGATTTGCGCGCGGAAGCGCCGGCTCCGCGGCCAACTTCGCGACCGCAGCCATGATGATCGCCACCCCGGCCTTGTCATCCGCGCCGAGCAGCGTGTCGCCGCTTGCCGTGACGATGTCGTGGTCGACCATTCCCTGCAGCTCGGGCATCGCCTCGGGATCGAGGCGCGTGCCGCCGCGGGGCAACTCGACCACCTCCCCACCCCACCGCTCGTGCACGATCGGTTCGACGCCCTGACCTGGGGCATCGGGGCTGGTGTCGAGATGGGCCACGAGGCCGACAGTCGGTCCGGTTCCCATGAGCGACGCCGTCACGTAGCCGTTCTCGTTCTGCACGGCGTCCGTCAGCCCAGCCGCGCGCAGCTCTTCCACGAGCAGCGCGCCAAGCTCCAATTGACCGGGCGTGCTCGGTGACTGCTCACGTTCTCTGCGGGCCTGGGTGTCGATCCGCACATAGCGCAGGAATCTCGGCAGAAGGTCAGCGGCGAGGTCCTCTGCCAATGGGGAGGTGAAGCGGGGGTCGGTCATCGGGACACGCCTTTCAGTATCCCGGAGGCGCTCAACCAGGTCCGACGTGACGATCCGCACACGAACGCATGTTTGTATTGCGTACGCCGCGGGTAGCAACTCGTTGGGAAGGAACGGGGATTCTCTGACGCTGCAAACCGAACTCGAAGAGGAGAGCACCCATGGCGACACAGACGCAGGCACAACGTCAGGCCGCGGCCAAGAAGGCTGCCGCCACTCGCAAGCGCAACGCGGCTAAGCGCAGCACCACGGCCACGAAGACCTCCGCCCGCGCCACCGGGCGTGCAGCGCGTGAAACCACGCGTGCGGCCGAGCGGACGACTCGCCAGGCCACGCGCGCAACCGGCAAGCGCCTAGAAGCAGCCACGGCCCGTCTCGACGCCGTCGGACGCCAAGCCGAGCGCGCGCTGCTGATTCAGGTCGGCGCCGCAGCGGAGCTGCGCGACCGCATCGCCCAGACCGCACAGACGTACACCAATCTCGGCCAGGTGGCTCGTGAGCTGAACCGGTTCGAGCGGCGCGGCGCGACCGTCCTGAACCGCAGTCAGCGCGCCGCCCGGCGTCGCCGGCGGGACCTCGAGCACGAGGCGCGCGGGGTCAAGCACGAAGTCTCACGCCAAGCCAAGCGCATCGCCTAGGCACCGAGATAGCGCTGTATCGTGAAGCTGGCCCGCCCTCACCGGGGCGGGCCTTGTTTGTGTCCGACGGCCATGCGGGCTCCGCGCACGCAA
This sequence comes from uncultured Solirubrobacterales bacterium, assembly GCA_964194275.1. Taxonomy (GTDB): domain Bacteria; phylum Actinomycetota; class Thermoleophilia; order Solirubrobacterales; family Solirubrobacteraceae; genus Palsa-465. The sequence continues at coordinate 23,123 of CAXMLR010000391.1, read as the reverse complement.
GCGCCCAACCGGGTAGGGAATTCGAACCGTGGTCGTAACCCCCATCACCAGACGTCGACTTCGACGTTCCGATTGCTCGGGGCCGGGGCTGCGCCGGCGCCGACACGGACGCGGCTTCACGTATCTGGACGCAGACGACAAGCGCGTCACGGACCCCGCGGTGATCGACCGGGTCCGTGGGCTGGCCATCCCGCCGGCCTGGCAGGACGTGTGGATCTGCGCGGATGAATGGGGACATCTTCAGGCTACGGGCATTGACGCCGCGGGGCGCAAGCAGTACCTCTACCACGCACGCTGGCGTGAGCGGCGCGACCGCGAGAAGTTCGTGCGGATGGAGCGCTTCGGTCGTTCGCTCCCGCTTCTGCGCAAGCGGCTGAAGAAGGACCTCGCGGGCGCGGAACCAGCCCGCGACCCCGTGCTGGCCTGCGCGGTACGTCTGCTCGACGTGGGCCTGTTCAGAGTTGGCTCGGAGGCCTACGCCGAAGACGACCACGGCGTCGGGCTGGCTACGGTGAGTAAGGATCACGTCACGCTCCGCGACAACGCGATCGTGTTCGACTACCCGGCCAAGGGCGGGATTCGCCGCGTGCAGGTGATCGAGGATCCGCTCAGCGGCGATCTGGTCCGCCTGCTCAAGCGCCGCCGGGGCGGCCCCCCCGAGCTACTGGCCTACCGCGACGGGCGCCGGTGGGTGGGCCTGCGCTCCGGCGATATCAACGATTACCTCAAGCGACATCTCGGCGAGGAGTTCAGCGCCAAGGACTTTCGCACCTGGAACGCCACGGTCCTCGCTGCCGTGTCGGTCGGAGCCGATGTGCCCAACGCCACCACGAAGGTCGCCCGCAAGCGCGCGGTCGATCGAGCGGTCCGCGGGGTGAGTGAGATGCTCGGAAACACACCCGCCGTCGCGCGCCGCGCCTACATCGATCCGCGGGTGTTCGATCGCTACCTGTCCGGATGGACGATCGCGGGGGCGCTCGAGCGGCTCGACGAAATCGATGTCACCGATTCCGGGGACCGGGCTCGGCTGGAGCAAGCGGTGCTCGACCTGCTCGGTGATGAGGAAAGCTCCTCAGCGCTGCAACGTGCGCCGAGGACCAAGGCAGCCTGACGCCCACTCGCCAACGTTCGGCGCACCGACGTTAAGACGCTCCCCAGACCCGTTCCGGGACCTGGACGTGTGGTAGAACAGAGCGGTCTGCATTCGACCGAGGAGGTCAGCGATGTCGCTGGCGTCGATCTCAAGCGCACCCGTGGCCCATGCCGCTTCCGCTGAGTTGTTCCATCGGTGGCGGACCGATGCCGATCGCGCGGCGCGCGACCGGCTGATTGAACAGTTCTTACCGCTGGCCCGCAAGCTCGCGCGGCGCTACACCTCCCCCAGCGAGCCATACGAGGATCTCGTGCAGGTGGCCAGCCTGGGACTCTTGAAGGCCGTCCAGCGATTCGATCCGGATCGCGGTTACGCCTTCACCTCGTTCGCCGTTCCCACGATCCTGGGAGAGCTGAAGCGCTACTTCCGGGATTCCGGATGGGCACTGCACGTCGATCGCAGCGCGCAGGAGCGTGCGCGCCGGGTGATCGTCGCGCAGCAGCGGATCAGCGCGCAGACCGGTCATCGGCCGACCATCGCCGAGCTCTGCCAATACCTCGAGTGCAGCGAGGAGGAGGTGCTCGACGGGCTCCAGACCGCAGAAGCCTATGAAGCGGTCTCACTCGATGCGCCATTGCAGGCGAACGCCAGCGGAGTGACCACGAGACTCGAGACGCTCGGCACGGAGGATGACCGGCTGGAGCTGATCGACGTTCAGGCGACGATCTTCGCCGCCGCCAAGCACCTGCCTCAGCGCGAGCGTCAGATCCTGTACCTGCGTTTTGGCGAGGATCTCACCCAGGGTGAGATCGCCAAGCGGGTCGGGGTCTCACAGATGCAGGTCTCGCGCCTGCTGCGCCGCTCGCTTCAACGCCTGCGTGAGCTGACGGGCGATCGCCGCCGGCCCTGACCGGCGGCGAATTGTCGCCCTGGGCGTTTGAGGCCGCTACCAGCGGCCGTACCAGCGGCGCCGGCCCATTCCGGACTCGATGCCACCGATGAAGAAGCCGAGCACCCACAACAGGAGCGCGGCGATCAACACGATCCACAGAATGTGGGCTGCGAAACCGAGCCCACCGAACAGCGCGAGAATCACAAGCAGAACTATCAACGCGACCACCTGGCCTCCTTTTCGGATGCGTCGGACCTCCCAGCGCCGTACTCACGGAATACCCGGTGCGGGGCGGGTCGAAGCGCATCGGCCGCCTCGGGACGGTTTTCTGACGCTTGGGACGGTTAGGCCACGTCGTCGTGGAGCTCGCTCGAGCGCTCAGCGTCCGCCTCGCCCCCAACGTCGGCGTGGGAATCGTCGCTTTCACTCGGCGCGTCTTCAATCGCGCGGCGCGCGGCATGCTGGTCGCCGTGACTGGCGTGCTCGACGAGATCGTGTTCGGCCAACTCGAACCCCTCGGCCTCGCCTCCCCCGGCCTCCTCGAGCGGGCGGTACGCCTCGTCAACCCCGACGGTGGGGTTCGGCTCGGAACTGACACTGCCGCCGATTGCTCCCGCGTCGGCGGCGGCGGCGTCGGTTTCCCGTTGTTCACTGCTGCGGTCGGTCATCGAAGCGAGGGCTACCCGCGGTGCGAGCGGGCAAACGCGCGGCGAGGCAAGACAACCTGCTTATCAGTACGCTCGGAGCAGCGTGCAGAGCCACTTCCGCGTAGAGGTCCGTAACGAGGGTCGGGCGAGCGTGATCGCGGTCAGCGGCGAGCTTGACCTGGCTTCAAGCGCCGCGCTCGAGGCGGAGCTCACCCGGGTCACCGACTCGTCAGTCGATCAGGTCATAGTCGACCTGAGAGAACTCGAGTTCATGGATTCGACCGGGCTCGGCACGCTGGTGAAGGCGCATCAACGCGCTGAGGAGGCCGGTCAGCGGTTCGTTCTGATCAGAGGCCCTCAACAGGTGCAGCGCCTATTGAGCCTGACCGGTGTGGCGGAACGACTTGAGCTCGCTGACGCCCCTGAGGAGCTGCTCGGGGGCGCCTGAGGGGTGAGGGTCAGCGAGCGGCGTTCGGTCAGTGTCAGTGATCGATCATCACCACTCGCAGCAGCTCCCCACCCGCAGGCAGAGACTCGACCGCAAGCTCGTCGCTCAGCAGGCCCAGGGGAGAGCGGCGCGCATCGGCGTTCGCTTCTTCCCGGATCCGCTCGCCGCTGCCGGTTCGCAGCGGACCGACGACCACCTCAAGCCGGCGGCCGACCGCCTTGAGCGCGAATGTGACCCGTCCGTCGCACGCCGACGCCTCGGCATGAGCCGCCACGGCGTCGGTGACCAGATAGACATCGGAGAAGCGGTCCAGGGAGAAACGCGCCGTAGCGGCGAGCGCTCGGGCGAGGCGACCGAGCACCGGTCCGAGCAGAACCACGGGCGACACCGACGCGACGGCATCGCCGCTCAGATGCAGCGCGCGACCATCGTCGCGAGTCGCACGGGCCGGAGGGTCGAACAGACGCTTCCCAGCTCGCTCTCCGGCAAAGCGCATCGACACCTGCGTCCCCCCGCCTGAGCGCGCGCGGAAGTCGGAAACCTCGGTCAGCGCCCGGATCACCGGAATTCCGACTCCCAGCGAATGGCTGTCGGAGAGGACCTCAGCGGGAATTCCGCGGCCGTCATCGCAGACGACGACCGCGAGCGAAGCTTCGAGCGCGTAGAGGTGGACGGACAGGGAGCCGGCGGCGCCCTCCGGATACGCATGCAGCACCACGTTGTTGCAAGCCTCGCTCACCGCGGTCTTCAGATCATCGAGCAGCTCGGGATCGATGGCGAAGAGCTCGCCTACCCCCCCGAGCATCCCACGTACGAGGGTGAGCGTCTCCGGTCGGCTGTCCAGCTCCAGAGTGACGCACGGGCTGTCCCTGGTTCCGACGGTCTCGGCCGTCGCGCTCATCGCAGCGCAGTAGAAACGAGGTGCCAGCCGCCGCTTCGGGGTAGATGAGACAGATGGGTCACAGTGGCGCGCCTCCGCGCCCTAAGCAGGATCGCAGTCGAGGGCTGCGGGCGACGCGGCCGATCGCCCCGGCAATGAGGCGGGCGGCGCCACGGCAGATTGCTCACGGACGAATAGTTTCAACGACGTCCAAGCGATTCCTAGATCAGCAACTTTGAAATACCCATCCTGGCCGTCGCCAAACCGCCCCGTCTGCTCCCGGGCAAGACTCGCTCCCGCGATGAGTGATCGGGGCGGCCGCGTAGCGCCCGCCCCCCGACTCCTTAGACCTCGAGTTGGGACTGCGCCTGGGTAAGCTCGCGCAGCTGTTCAAGCGCGCGACGCAGGATCCTCGAGACCTGCATCTGCGACACGCCGATCATGTCTGCGATCTGGCTCTGTGTAAGGTCTTCCACGAACCGGAGCAGGAGCACGCGGCGTTCGCGTGCGCCGAGATGCTTGGCGGCGGCGGCGATCGTCACCTTCGCGTCGACGAGTTCGAAGCGCTCATCGATCTGTCCGAACGCATCGGCGAGTGTGCCGGAGTCCTCCTCGCCGTCCTCTCGTGGCGAGTCCAGCGACGCCGTGTGATGCGCGCCGGCGGTCTCGAGCGCCTCGAGTACCTCCTCGATACTCAGCTCGAGATACTCAGCGAGTTCAGGGACGCTCGGGGGGCGCCCGGTGCGGCTCATCAGCTGCTGGCGGCCATCTTCGACCTTCAGCGCCAGTTCCTGCGCTCCGCGCGGGACGTGAACCGACCAACCCAGATCCCGGAAATAGCGCTTCAGCTCGCCCAGGATCGTGGGCACCGCAAACGAGGAGAATGCCGTTCCCCGGCTGGTGTCAAAGCGGTCGATCGCCTTGACCAAGCCAAGACTGGCGACTTGCAGAAGATCGTCGAACGGCTCATGCGCGCCGCTGTAGCGGCGTGCCAGCTTACGCGCGAGCGGCAGAAACCGTTGAACCAACTCCTCGCGAGCGCGGGCGTCGCGCTCCTGCTGCCACCGAACGAACAGCTCATTGGAGTGAATTCGGTCCGCCACCACAACCACCGACTTCATCGTAGCGCCGCGTTGCAGCGTTGTTGCCACGTGTGAGTCCTCCTATGGCCGTGTCCCTGGAGTTGCATGGTCACAACCTCCTACCCGCGAGTCAATTCGCCAAACCTCGACTTGCCGCGATGCACGCATGGTGTTCAGAGGCACCTGAATGCTTGGGAATCGGGTACGGAGGGAAGCCGAAGTTCCGATGTTCGCAAAGGACGCCGTGCGGATCACACCTTACCGCGATGGGCCGCTGCTCGTGCGCGGAGCAGTTGCACTGGTCGATCCGAAGGGCCGGGTCATCGAAAGCAAGCGGAGCACGGTGGCGCTTTGCCGCTGCGGCAAGTCACGAACGCGGCCGTTCTGCGATGGCACGCACAAGTTGACCGGTTTCAGCGCGCCGGCGGCTCACGACGACGCGAGCGTGCGCTGAGCAGCGGCTGAGCACCGAGGGCCAACCGCCTGCGCTGGCTCGCGGAGCAACGAGGTGCGACCGTCCCGCCAGCACTCGAGCAGGTGCGCCGCCCATCGCGAGTCCAGCTCGGCGAGCGCCTCTGCTCCCCAGAGCAGGGAGTTGCACAGCGACGGGTCCTGACCGATCAGACCTCCGGCGAGGTCAACCGCCGCGACGTTCTCATGAACTGCGTCCGCCTCGACGTGCTCGTCGAAGAACAGCGTGGCGTCACCACCGAAACCCAGCCGTCGGAGTCCGTCGCCGTAGCGGCGGTTGGGAATCGAAGATGTCATCTCAAACAGCGCCAGGTGACCGATGATCGCTCCGCGCCAACGACGATGCAGGCCGAATAGCGACATCAGATTCACGGTGGCCAGCGTGACCGCCGGAATCTGATCCAGATAGGTCCCGTAATTGGAATCGAGACCGACGGCCGCCATTGCCCTGGCGAACAGGTCCGCATGGATCCACTCCGGGCGCCCGCCCCCGTACTCATCGGCCTGGATCTCGATCAGGGCCGCCTTGGGAGCTCCCGACAGCCGCGGGATCGCCCACGAGTGGGGGTCCGCCTCCTTGAGCTGATAAGCGGAGCGGTGAACGAAGAATTCCTGCATTTGGGCGAGATCGGCACTTGAGCGAAGGTAGTTGGACAGGGGCGGTGCTTCGCGGTCGGCGATGGCCCGGAGCGCGAGATCGATCTCGCTCGCCGGGATTTTGTGTTCGACCGGTGGGACAGCGTCGGTCAGTGCCCGCTCGAACCGCGTTTCGAGTTCCCGTCGCAAACCGAGGAGCGATGGCTCCCACTCCCACCGCTCGTCAACACCCGGGAGCCCTCGATAATGCAGCTCGTAGCAAAGGTAGAGGGCAAGCTGGAGATCCTCGTCCAGCAGCGGGAGCCCCGTGTCGGCCGGCACTGCGCCATCGACCGGGTGGACGTCATCCTCGAACGCGGTGAGCAGGCGCTCGCTGATCTCACCCCGGGGGCGTAGCGCGCCGGTCATGGCAGTGGGGCTACCCGCCGGTGCCGTGCAGGAAGCGCTGGCCCAGCCAACGCGCGACCTCCCGCGCGCCGCCTGCCGTGAAGACCTGACGTTGCGCGCTCGCTCCGTTGTGGGCGACCAGCTCTCGCGCGTGGCCGATCGCGGCTTCTGCGCCCAAGCGTTCGGCATACGGCGCCAGCCGTTCAATCAGGCCGTAGAGCAACTCGGAGGTCGGGCTGGGGACGCCAGAGCCAAGCTCCGCCATCGTGCCGGCGACCCCGTGGCGACAGGCGGACCAGCGGTTTTCCTCGATCCGCCAGCTCGGGGCGCCGCCGAGGTGCTCGCCGGCGTCATGACGCTCGGCCAGCCAGACAACCAGCGCCTGCGCAACGGCTGCGACAGCGATCGCGTCCGCGATCGTGCTCTGACCGTCCGGGACTCGGAACTCGAGCGTGCCGTAGCGAGAATGGGGGCGCAGCTCCCACCACCAGGTGCGAGGCGAGGGAACCGCCCCCGCGGCAGCGCCCCAGCGAAATGCGTCTGCGAGGCTCTCCCAGCTGTCGATCAACGGCGGGACGCCCTGGCGCGGCAGCAGGCCTGAGAGCTTGGGGCGCACCGACGCCAGTCCCGTGTCCCGCCCCTCGTACAGGGGCGCGTTCGACGCCAGCGCCGCCAGCAGCGGCAGGTAGGCCCGTGCCGCGTTGTAGACCGCCAGGGTCCGTTCAGCGCCTCCCACGGCCACGTGCACCTGGAGCGCGCACACCAGCTGACGTGAGGCGACCGCGCCGTACTCCTCAAAGGTGTGGCGGTATCGCTCAAGGCGATTGAGCTCGCCGACCCCGGAGCTGAACGGGTGAACTCCCGCCGAGGCGAGGATGGCCAGTCCGTCCGCCCTTGCCGCCGCGGCTCGCCGGGCCCGAAGGAGCCCCTCCCCGACCACTGAGACGTCGGTGCTGACCGGCGCCAGGATCTCGAGCTGGGAGGCCGGGAGCTCCAGTTTGAAGCGCTCGTCCCCATCCAGCCGCTGGAGCAGTTCCTGCGCCACCGGGGCGAGCTCCAGCGTGTTGGGGTGCAGCAGCATCACCTCATCCTCGATGCCGACGGTGTACGGCGTACTCCGATCGAATGCTGCACGTAGCGCCTCGGCCCCGAGGTGCCCGGCGTTTGACCGCCTGCGCAGGGGGATAGGTTCTCGACTCGGTGCGCCTGCTTCCATGGCCAGGAGTGTTTCAGCCTCCGAGCGACAGCTGGATGCTCGTCGAGGAATTGAAACGCGAACGGCTACCTCCGAACGCCGCCAGCCTCGACCTGTGCACCGGGAGCGGTGTGTTGGCGATTGCCGCGGCCAGGCACGGCTGCCGCGACGTGACAGGCGTCGACATCTCCCGGAGAGCGGTGCTCGCGGCGCGCTGCAACGCCAGGCTCAACGGAGTCAGAGTCCGGTCGGTCCGAGGCGACTTGTTCGAACCTGTCCGCGGCCGTCGCTTCGACCTGATCGTGGCGAATCCGCCCTACTTGCCGTCGCCCACCGGCGAGCTGCCGCAGCACGGCTTGGCACGAGCTTGGGAGGCCGGCGCAGACGGACGCGTGTTCATCGACCGCATCTGCTCCCGGGCGAGCGCGCACCTGCGTCCTGGTGGCGTGATGTTGCTCGTCCACTCGTCGGTTTGCGGCGAGCAGGCGACACTCTCCGCGCTCTCTGAGCAGGGGCTGTCGGTGAGGGTCGCGCTGCGGCACCACGGCGGGCTCGGCCCGATCCTCCGGGCCCGCGCGGACTGGCTGCGCGGGCAGCGGCTGCTGCCCCATGATGACCAGGAGGAGATGCTGGTGATACGGGCACAGGCCCCGGCCGCCGAATGCGGCGCTTCTGCACCCGGACAAACGGGGTAGCTCGGCGGGATGCGAGCGATTGTCATCGGGGCGAGCGGCAACGTCCGCCCCCAGCGTTCTCAAAGCGCTGAGCGACCTGCTGCGGGGCGGACTGGCGCACGACCCGCAATATCGCATCCCCTACGACCGCACCGCGGGCCAGACGCGACCGAACTACCCCCGCGCCACCCGCTCCCGAGCCAGCAGGTCAAAGAACAGTATCGCCGTGACCAGCGCGGTGAACGAGCGCGCGATCGTCACCAGCGCGATGCCGAGCACGACCGGCCCGACGTGGTGGCTCGTACCGGCGGCGGCCGTCCCGGCGCGGGCGAGACCGAAGTCGACCAGCGACGCGATCACAAGCACGCCGAAGACGTGAGGGTAGTGGCCGGCGGTCAGTTGGCGGCTCCGGCGCAGCGCCCCCTGCCAGTCGGTCCGCTCGGTCGCGGCAGCCTGCGCGACGACAGCCCAGCGGATCGCGAGGATGATCCCGGGGAGCACCAACGCGATCAAGCCGAGGCCGATCCCCAGCCCGGCGACGATCTGCGCGGCGGCCACGACCGGTAGCACCACCGCGCCATGGCGCACGACGGTCAGCAGCTGCGGGCGCTTGTCGGTACCGATCAGGCTGACTGCGTGTACGTGGAGCGCCGAAACGAGCGGGCCGACGAGGGCGAAATCGAGGAGGAAGAGGACAAACGCGGTCGAGGCGCGAGTCTGCTGCTGCGCGAGCGGGGCGGCGTGAGTCACCGCGAGGACGAGGAGCTCGTAAGGCCCGATCACCGCGAACGCGAGCGCCGCGAACAGCAGCGGATAGCGACCGAACAGAACCAGCGCGCTGCCCACCACGTGGATCACCGAACGCGGTTGAGTCAGATCGACAGATGGGGGTCGCTCCCCGATCACAGCTCCCAGCCCAGCACGACGTGCAGTGTGGCATCCGAACCTGAAACCGACCCGCGCCGCTACTGACGCCCTGCGCGTTCGGTGAGAGGGTTGCTCCGCCGGCGGACTGCTCCTGCAGGCATGGTGCGGCGTTTCGTGCTCGAGTTAGGCGCGGCTAGGCCGCCTTGTCGACCGCGACCCACGCCTGCTGGAGAAGGTCAGCCCCGGCAATCACCGCGAACAGCGACGCCGCCGTTCGAACCAGCCGCGGCTGCCAGAGATACCCGGCCAAAGACGCCGTCGCCACCCACTGACCGATGCAATAGGGACACGTCACGAGCTCTCCGATCGCTCGGTGCAGACCGGACCCGCGCGCCTCCTCGGACACCTCCGCCGGTCCTGCGTCGTCTTGGTAGCGCGTGAACGGCGCTCTGATTGCGGCCGTGACCTTGTCCTTGGCGATCAGGCGGCTGAGCTTGAAGGTCCCGACGCTCAGCAACGCGATGTCACGAGCCGGGAGTTGATCCGGCAGGCGCCGACGGGACTTGAGGAACAGGGCGGCGATCGCCGCCAGCATTAGGTTGAACACCAGCAGCAGAATCGCGTAGCCGCCCAAAGGCTTCGGATCGGCAGGGGAATACGCCTTGACGTTCGGCATCGCCAGACGGTGCTACCCGGCTCTGGTGCCTTCCACGCCCACGGCGATCGCACCAGGGGCGGCATTTCATCCAGTGATCAATAGACCCGGGTGCGCCGGGTGCGCCAGCCGGGCGCAACTATGATGGCGCTCGCTCACCGAGCGCCGGCTGCTGGGCATCCCGGGCACACGTCCGAGCTGGGCTAACTGCTCCGCCCGCAGGGGACGATCGGTGCCGAGGCCCGGATCTCGGCCAGCAGACGCTCGGTGAATTCAGTCGGACTCTCGCCTTCACTCAGGCCGCCGCCGGCCGGGGGGAAGAACCGGACGCGCAGCGCGGGACGCTTGGGAAAGCGCACAACGTCGACCGTGCCTTCGACGGCGCAGCACACGATCTGCGCCTCGGGAACAGCCTTGGCGATTCGCCCGAGTCCGCTTCGTGCCCGGAGCGTCCGTCCTTTGGAACGGGTCCCCTCGAGGAAGATGCCGATGCAGGCTCCTTCACGCAGCGCCGCGATCGCCCGCTCAAGGGCGCTCGCGTCCCCCTTGCCGCGTTCAATCGGGATCTGACCCATGCCGTCAAGCACCTTCGCCACCGCGGCGTTCTTCCACAGTGACGCCTTCGCCAGCGCCTGGATCTGACGGCGCTCGAGCGCGGCGGATCCGATCACGATCGGATCCCACCAGGAGTCATGGTTTCCGGCCAGCAACGTCGGTCCCGAGGTCGGCATGTGCTCGAGCCCGGTGACCTCCAAGTGCCCCCAGCCCCGGACCACCGGCGCCGATGCGGCCATCACCGCGCGAAACGCCGGGGTGACGTCAGGAGCGGTGGCCATCGCCGCATCCTTTCAAGAACTGCAGGCCGGAGCCGCGCGACCTCCGGACGGCAAGGCTCACTGCACCGCATCAGGAGCCGGGAGGGGATCGAGTATGAACATCTCCGAGGCGCTATCGGCATTGGTGTCGATAGGCGCGATGGCCATCCGACCGTCGAGTCCGGCGGGACGGCTACGCGGCCTAGTCGCGGCAGCGGGTTGTGCTTGGCGGAGCGGCCGTGGCGTTCCGGCCGCCCCACCGAGCGAGAGAGGGGGAGAGACACCTCTCTTATCCTGCTAGCCGCTAGCGGGCTGGCAGCTGACCGTCCCCAGTCGCCGTGCGCTGCGACTGGGCGTGGGAAGCTTGAGATGCCGGTCGGGAGTCGACCGCCCCGTCGTCAAACGTGAAACAGTCGGCCACCCGAGTCAGCTCCAGCACGCGCTGGACCGCATCCGGGCCGCGCCGGAGGGAGAGTCTCCCGCCCGCGCGCCGCTGCGCCTGCAAGAGGACGTGGATCCCGGTGCTGTCGATGAAATCCAGGTCGCTCAGGTCGACCACCAGGCGTCCCGGGCTCGCTTCGCTGTCACGCAGCACCTGCTCCAAGGTTGCGGCGGAGGCAAGATCGAGCTCGCCGCGCAACACGACGATCAGCGCATCCGCGGCGGAGCGCAATTCGATTCTCAGCTCACCGGGTCCAAGTGGGCCCGACGGGTGCGGGCCAGCGACGAGACTCACCGGCTCCGGCCCCCACCCGCCAGTTGCGAGCGCCGAACCGAGGCCACAGCCCGCAGCGCCAAAGACTTCGATACCGCTCGAGCCGGAGAAATCGCGGCGGAGAGCACATGCATGGACACACTCCATCGTTGAAAAGGGGAGGTGATCCACGCCGCGCTTGGCAAACGCCACGAGTCTCTGGTTGTGAGTAACGGTACTCCCTGCTGGAGCAATGTCTACCCGATGGATGTTTTTCTGCAGCGGTAGCGTTCTCAGGCCGTGAGCGCCCGTCAGGACAGCATCAGTCCTAGGCCCAAGGTGGCCAGACGCCTCTGCGGCGTGCGCTCGTCCCCTATCCGGGACATCCTCGCCCTGACCGAGCAGCCCGGGGTGATCTCGTTCGCCGGCGGCCTGCCGGCGCCCGAGCTGTTTGATGCGGATGGTCTGCGTGAGTCATTTGCCGCCGTGCTGAGCGGAGGCGCAGCCCGCAGCAGCCTGCAGTATTCGACCACCGAAGGTCACCCTGGGTTGCGCGTGGCCATCGCCGCTCGGCTCAGCACCCGCGGTGTGCCGACGGAGGCCGACGGATTGCTCGTCTGCTCTGGCTCGCAGCAGGCCCTGACACTGACCGCCACCACATTGCTCGAACCGGGCGATGTCGTCCTCACCGAGGAGCCGTTCTACCTGGCAGCCTTGCAGTGCTTCGGCCTGGCGGGCGCGAAGACGGTCGGGGTTACCTGCGATGAGGACGGCATCAATCCAGATTCGCTGGAGTCCGCACTGATCGCCCATCGCCCGAAGGCGCTCTATCTGATTCCGAGCTTTCAGAATCCGACAGGCCGCACCCTGCCACTGCAGCGCCGCGAGCGGATCGCCGCGCTGGCTGCCCGCCATGGTCTATGGATCATCGAGGACGACCCGTACAGCGAGCTTCGCTACAGCGGCACCGCCGTGCCTTCGATCGCGACGCTCCGGGGCGCCGAGGACCGCACGGTGTTTCTGTCGACCCTGTCCAAGACGGTCGCCCCCGGCCTGCGGATCGGCTGGATCCGCACCCCACCCGGGCTGCGCCCGAGCCTGGTGATCGCCAAACAAGCCGCGGACCTGCACACGTCGAGCGTCGACCAGGCCGCCGCAGCGCACTGGTTGGAGCACACCGACCTTGATGCGCACGCGGCAAACCTGTGTGCGGTATACCGGGAGCGGCGCGACGCGCTGCTCGGCGGACTTCCCGGCGCGCTCCCGCCCGGCTCCACCTGGAACCACCCCGACGGTGGCATGTTCATTTGGGCCCGGCTCCCGGCGGGCGAGGATGCCGAACATCTGCTGCGCCGAGCGCTCGGTCAGGGAGTTGCATTCGTCCCGGGATATCCGTTCTTCAGCGGGCCGCCCGAGCGCAATGCGTTGCGCCTATCGTTCACGCGTCACCCGGCTGACGAGATCGCGGAAGGTCTTGCGCGCCTGCACGCCGCCTGGGAGTGTTGAAGCGAGGCCGTGCCGCCCCTTGGGTGGATCTCCAGCCGCCGGGCCATTTGGACGCGTCGTCGAAGGTCGGCTGTGGCTGCACGCGAGACCGCTGGCGCCTCCGACGATCGTGCCTGCTGAGCTCACTCATCGTGTCGACATCGTGACCTCCGCACTCGGGGACGGCGGCGGCCCGCTCACGCACGCGACGCATCACGCTGACGGTGTTGTGCTGCTTGCCTTCGGCGCAGGACACCTTTCTCCAGCGCTGCTGCGCGAGCTCCGAGCGGCGCCGGTGCTGGTGCTCATCTCCAACCGACCCGACGTGCGCGGCGCCGGCGGGCTCTGCGTGCCCTTTCTGTCCGGGCCGGCAGCGCGGATCGCACTCCTCTGCTGCCTGGGCGCGGGGCCTCGAGCGCACCGCGATCGCGGCGGCCCTCGCTCGTTACGACGCGCAATAGACGCCCGAGACGTCAAGCTCAGGCACCAGACCGAGCGTCGGATTGCGTAGATTCCCACGGCATGGACCGCGACGATCTGGCCAGGTGGATCGAAGCCTATGAGCGCGCGTGGCGCACCCCGGGCACAGCGCTGCTCACGGAGTTGTTCTCGCCCGAGTCGACGTACTCGGCCGCGCCGTTTCAGCGCCTGATTCGCGGCTCCGCAGCGATCGCGTCCTTCTGGGACGCCGAGCGCGAGAGCTCCGATGAAGTGTTCTCGCTCGAGTGGGTGCCCGTCGCCGTAGAACGCGACGTTGGCGTGGCGAGAGTCGAAGTGCGCTACGGCGATCCGCCGACTCGCACCTACCGCGACCTCTGGATCGTGACGCTCGGCCCCGATGGTCGGTGCGTTGCATTCGAAGAGTGGCCGTTCTTCCCTGGCCAGCCGCTGATGTCGTTGTGATCCGCGCCAGCTGACAAGCCTGAAATGGGCCGCTTGGTGTCTGAATCACCACAACCGGCAGGAGAAAGTGAAAGACTCGCAGCTCAGGCTCCATTTCTCTGATCGGAGGACCGCATGGCAGACAGCGTTTATCGCGTCACCGAGGTTGTCGGGGTAAGCAGCGAGTCTTGGGAGGCCGCAGCTCGCGTGGCGGTTGAGACTGCCGCCAAGAGCGTCCGTGAGCTCCGCGTGGCGGAGGTCCTGCGTCAGGACCTGACCGTCCAGGACGGCGCGGTTCTCAACTACCGGGTTCGGCTCGGGATCTCCTTCAAATACGACCCGAGCGAATAGGACCGCCAAGCGACCCGTCAGGGGCTACTTCTCAAGGACAACCTCGTAGCGATCGGTGACGGGCCGACGCTCGCGGTCCACTCCGCCTTGGTGATGGCAGCTGCTCGGACCTCGCTGGCTAGAGGGTCGCTGGCGTGGAGGGCGTCGATCGACTCCCAGTACGTGACGGCGATCGCGCGCCCGCACGTGAAGTCGACGCCGCCCAGACGCCTCGATCGGTCAGCCGGCGCGCACGTCAGCAAGGTCCATCGAACTCGCGACCGTGTGGAATTTGACATCAGGCGGCGCAACGATGGTGGCCGGGATATCTTGCATGAACTCGCCGACATGTGCGGTGGCGAAGTGTCGCTCCAGCGCCTCGTTGTCCTCCCATTCCTCGACGAACACGAAGTCGTTCTCGCTCTCAGTGCTTTCGTACAGGCAGTAGCTCACGCAGCCACGCTCTGCTCGCGATGCGGAGGCGACCTTCTGCCCGATCCGAACCAGCTCCGCTCGCCGTTCCAAGTCAGTGCGAACGCGACCAATGACGACGATCATCGACCTTCCTCTCGATCCGTAGCCAGCTCTGATGGCAGCTGGGCAGCCTATCGTCACAGTCCAGCGAAATGGCGGTCGTGGTTGACGGTCGTGGTTGACGTCCCTCAGTTTGCTGACTAAGGTCAGAGAATGTCTGATGTGATGGTCGCTCAGGTCCGTCGCTTCAACCGTATCGTGACCGAGAAGGTCGGGGCGCTAAACGGCCAGTTCCTCGGACGCGAGCGGTCGCTCGGTGAGGCTAGGCTGCTGTGGGAGATCGGACTCGAGGGCTGCGAAGTGCGCCTGGTGCGCGAGCGCCTGGGGCTCGACTCGGGCTATCTGAGCCGGCTGCTGCGCTCATTGGAGGCCGCCGGGCTGGTCACCGCGACGGCGAGCGCCGGCGACCGGCGGATCAGAGTTGCGAGGCTCACGGACGCCGGCCGGCGCGAGCGGGCTGCCCTCGACGAGCGCTCCGACGCGCTCGCGCAATCGCTGCTGGCACCACTGAATTTGAAGCAGCGCGAGCGGCTGGTCGGCGCGATGCGCGACGTCGAGCGTCTGCTGACCTCGGCGAGCGTGCAGATAACGACCGTCGATCCCGAGCACCCCGATGCGCAGTACTGCCTGGCGGAGTATGTCGCCGAACTGAACCGCCGCTCAGAACGCGGCTTTGACCCCTTAGTCGGCGCCACCGCCCTGCCGCACCAGGTCCGCCCCCCTGCCGGCGAGTTCTTCGTCGCCTACCTGCACGGCGAGGCGGTCGGCTGCGGGGCCGTGAAGCACCACGATCGCGCGCCTGCCGAGATCAAGCGCATGTGGATCGCACCGAGTGCACGTGGACTCGGATTGGGCCGTCGCTTGCTGGAGAGGCTGGAGGCGTGCGCGCTGACCGGCGGAGCTCGGGTCGCGCACATCGAGACGAGCGCGGTCCTCGTTGAGGCGCTCTCGCTCTATCGGTCAGCCGGTTGGGTTGACGTGCCCGCGTTCAATGATGAGCCGTTCGCGGACCACTGGTTCGAGAAGTCGCTGACCTAAACGCTGAGTGCTGCTCGCGCTCACGCTCGCTCAGCTCCAGCGTCAGCGACTGAGGGATCGCTTGGAGCCCCACGCGCTCCGAGCTGGCTAGTCCCGCGCCTTGTCATCGCGAAGCGACGCGATCTCGTCACGCAGCTGGACCCCGAGGACTGAGATGCGTCGGCCCTGCTCATACAGACCGGCTCGGATCATCGCAATCTCTCGCGCTAGCGCTTCGGCGCTAGCCGCGCTCTGATCAGCAATCGCCCCGCTCGATCCAGGCGCGCTCTGGCGCCGGCGCTCAAGGCTTTGCGCTAATCGCGCGACCAGTTGACTCACCCGCGCTCGTCGAGAGTTAGATCTCATGGCAACGGCTGGTTCAGCACGAGGTCGAACACCCTGTCCGCCGGGACGAGAAGCCGATCCATCGCTCTCCGGACGGCGTCGGAGCACAACGAGGTCCTGCGCCCACGCGCCATCCGGAAGGTACGCCTCTACGTCGAAGTAGGCGCTCCAGTGATCGAATACGTACCAGGGCCTGTGAATGGTGGAGTGGTAAGTCTCGGGGTGAGTTGATCCCACGAAAGCGTCATCCGCGATGAACAGGATGCCCCGCGAGTCGAGCGCAGCCCGCCAGCGTTCGACATCAGCCCCAGATCGCTCACCGTCGTCCATCGTGCGCCTCCAGGTCGACTCCCCCTGAACGGTCAGCAGGACCAATCCCTCGGGCGCGGTTATGCGCTGCAACTCCGCCAGCCACGCGTCTTGGAGCCGCTCGTCCAAATGCGTGAACACGCTGTGCCCCATGACCAGGTCAAAGTATTGATCCGGGTACGGCAGCGGTGGCTCAAGCGCGCCGACTTCGAACCGTCCAAACGAAACATTGGCGCGCAGCCATTCGATCATCTCTGCGTCGATGTCAGTGCCGTGGATCTCCACGGCATCGGAGACCTGACCGAGGTGGCGCAACAACCGCCCACAACCGCAGCCAAAGTCCAAGATGCGCGTGAAGTCGCCGAATGAACGACCGACGCCCACGCGATCATCGTCAAGCCAGACATCGCCGCCAAAACGCCAGGGTGAGACCGCACCCACGGCACGCTCAAATAAACGCAAGTTATTGAGCCCAGCGCGATCGAAGGTGTAGCGGGCTCCCTCCACATCTGACCCGTCGAACGACGGAACGACGCGCAGAATCAGATCGGCCGGCGGAATCGGAGGACGATTTTCGTCGAGCGACAGCATCGGCGGCATCATAGGCGCAGTAGTACGCATCGCTCCTGTCGCGAACCGTCCCGGAGTCGGCAGTCGACGCGGCAGCCCGTGAGGGTGCGCCCGTCTAAGCTGCGGGCGTGGAAAGAGAGACTCGGCTCGCACGGGGTCGGATGCCAGGGCTCGAGCGCGCGACGGTTCACCCCTACGTCGACGCTACGCCGGGGCCGTTCTACTACCAGCGGTTCGCGCACCCGGTGGGGGCTGAAGCAGAGCAACTGCTGGGCGAGCTCGAGGGTGGCCATGCGCTTCTGTTCTCCTCCGGCGCGGGTGCTACGACAGCGCTTGTGCTCGCCCTGCTCGCGCCGGGGGCGAGGGTCGCGGTCGCCGAAGGCGGCTATTGGGGAACGGTCGGACTCCTCCAGGGCGAACTGAATCGTTGGGGTCTCGAGGTGGTGACGTTTGACCAGACGGCTCCGCCGCCCAGCGCTGACCTGGTCTGGCTCGAGCCGTGCGCCAACCCGCTGATGAGCTTCCCCGATCTCGATGCCGCCATCGCCAGCGCTCACACGGCCGGGGCGCGCGTCGTCGTTGACAACACTGTGCTCAGCCCGCTCTTGTTGCGTCCGCTCGAGCACGGCGCCGACTTCGTGCTGCACAGCGCGACGAAGATTCTCGCGGGGCACCACGACGCGCTGATCGGCGTGATCAGCTGCGCTCGTGCCGAAGACCACACACGTCTTGCCGCCTTCCGCGCCGCCTCCGGAATCGTCGCCGCGCCCGATCCGACGTGGCTGATGCTACGCGGGATGAAGACGCTCTCCCTCCGTGTCGAGCGTCAGTCGATAAGCGCGCTCGACCTGGCGCGGAGGCTCGCCGTACACCCAAAGGTCGAGCGCGTGCGCTACCCCGGCCTCGACGATCCCGTCGCCGCGCGGTACGTCCAGGCGTTCGGACCACTTCTGTCCTTCGACGTTGCTGACGCAGACCGCGCCGTCCGCGTCGAGCGTTCGCTGCGGCTGATCGAGAACGCCACCAGTCTCGGCGGCGTGGCGTCGACACTCGAGGCTCGCGCCCGTTGGGAGCCCACGCGCGTTCCGCCCGGCCTGCTCCGCCTCAGCGTCGGCCTCGAGGACGTCGAGGACCTCTGGGCAGACCTGGCACAGGCGCTCGAGCGCTGACCTGGCGTCGGTGGTCCTCAACGGAGGCTTGGGCGAGGCAGCAGGTGCTTACGGTGAGGCTGACGCAGTCGTGGCCGGCTGATCATCCGACCTCGGGGGCGGCAATGCCCGACAGGTCGTCGTGATCTTGGATGGTTGCTCGGGTTTCGGTTAGGCCGAATCGGTTGTGTAGGCGCCTGAGCGGGGCGGGGGCCCACCAGTTACGTCGGCCGAGTAGTGCCATCAGGGATGGGACGAGCAGGGCGCGGACGATCGTGGCGTCGATGATCACCGCGAGTGCGGTTCCGATTCCTACCTCTTTGATGAAGATCACCTTGGACGTCGCGAAGGCTCCGATCGCGACGCAGAACAGCACCGCGGCGGCTGTGACGATCCGGCCGGTGCGCTCGAGTCCGACGGCGACTGCGTCGTGGTCGCACAGGCCGCCGTCATGCGCTTCCTTGATTCGGCTGAGCAGGAACACCGCGTAGTCGGTGGAGAGACCGAACACGAGGGCGAAGAGCAGGATTGGCTGGGTGGCTGAGCGCGCCCTGGCTGGTGTATCTGAGCAGCCCCTGCAATCGTCCGTCCTGGAAGATCAACACCAGCAGCCCGAACGCTGCGCTCACGGTCAGCGCGTTCATCAGCAGCGACTTGATCGGCAAGATCACCGAGCCGGTGAGCAGGAACAGGCCGCCCGCGGCGTAGAGGGTGGTCGAGACGCCGATCGCGATCGCGATCGGTCCGCTGGCGACTTGTCCGACGGGCTGCAGAGCCAGCGAGCCGAGGTAATCCCACGAGCTGACTCGTGAGAGCTCCTCTGCCGGGATCTCGCTCTGCAACGCGGTGAACCACAGCACGTTGAACAGCGTGCCGGACGCCCCGTCGACGAGCGCGTCAGCCAGGATCACCGGTAGCGGCGCGTGGGCAGCCAGCAGGACGAACAGGGCTGGGCCGGCGACCAGGAACGCGGTGAACGCGATGCGCAGCGGGAATCGCGGGTGCCAGCGCAATCCGACCAGTCCGCCAACGAGAGCGCCGAGGCCCAGCGCGACGCTGATCGCTGCCCAGGCGCCCGCGCCGCCGAGTGAGACGCGCGCTACCTGCGGGCCAAGGACCTGCAGTGGCGGCGACGGAGCTGACCGTGATGAGGCCGAGGAACATGGCACTCGCGAGGAACGTCGCGGCGTCCAGCGCCAGACCCCATCCGGGACCGAGGGTTACGACCATCACGCCAGCGAGCGCCGGACCGAGAACCGACGCGACGTTTCTGCTCAAGCCAAGCAGCGCGTTCGCCTGCTGCAGATTCGACGGATCGGCGGTCTGCGGCACGAGCGCCATCGCCGCCGGGCCGAAGAATGCCTCCGCGGTCCCGTACACGCCCTGCACCACGGCCAGCTGCCACACGTGGGCGTTTCCGCTGAGCAACAGCACCGCACTGACCCCCTGCGCGACCGCCCGCGCAAATCTGAGACCAGCATCACCCACTGGCGCGGCAGCCGGTCAGCCCACACTCCGCCAACCAACACGAACACCGCTAGCGGAATCGTCTGGGCTGCCATCACGATCCCGAGATCACTCACCGAGCCGGTCAGATCAAGCACGGCAAACGCCAGCGCGACCGGCACCACCCGGTCGCCAAGCGCCGAAATCGCCTGCCCCAGAAACAGCAGCCGAAACTCGATCGGACCCAGGGCGCCGCGACGCACCCAGCAAGACTACGACCGACCGTCCCCAACGCCCGTTGGCTCCGGCGGGACGATGGCGTCGCGAGCCCTGCGTCCTGCTTGGCTACTTGACAGACACCGCGGCCGCGTTGACGCGAAGCCAGATCCACCAGGGGGTGACTGCCGCCGGGAGCAGTCCACTTCCACTCGTGTCGTGGACTGCCGAGGCTGCTCAGCTAGCCGACGAGCAGCTTAAAGCCGTGGTCCCACCCGCCCCGCGCTCCGCCGATCTTGACCCAGGCGATGCAGATCGCCTCAAGTTCACGCGAGCCTTCGATGCCGCCGATGTCGACCGTGTCTGACCAGCCGAAGTCGGCCAACACGTCGCGGACGGTCCGTTTGGCGGCCTCGTCGTCTCCAGCGATCAGCATCGTCGGCTCGCCCTCGCTGAAGCTGGGATCCACGAAGTAGGGGTTGCCGATCGTATTGAACGCCTTGACCACCTTGGCGCCGGGCAACGCGCGCTGGACCCGTTCCCCGAGCGAGTCCTCGCCCATGATCGCGAGCTTGGGCGGGAAGCCGCCAGAGAAGTCAAGCGGGTTCATTGCGTCGATGACCACTTTGCCGCTGAAGTTCTCTGGGCCCGCATCCGCGATCGCCTCCCCCGCAGCATCGCCGCGCACGGCCAAGACGAGCAACTCACCGTGAGCGGACGCCTGTGCGAATGTGCCAGCTTCGATCCCAGCTCCATCGCCTGACAGCCATTCGCGCAGCTCGGACTTGCTCGGGTCGCGAGAGCTGATCATGACCTCGTGGCCACGACCGCGGAATCCTTCCGCAAAGCGCCGCCCAACCTCGCCGCTCCCCAGCACCCCAACCCGCATCTGCGCCAATCGGCCGTCCGCCATCTCTGCTCCTCTTGCGCGTGTGCGCCACAATCTACTAGCCGCGCCCGGCAGCCACGCCCGATGCTCAATTTCGAACTACACAATTCCTAGGACACTCCCTATTTGTCCTGGGTGAGTCTGTGCAGGCGGGCGAGGATGTGTTTGCGGGGTAGCGTGCCCTTTAGGCCGTGGTCTTGGCGCACGTGGGTTTGGACTTTTTGGACGAGGTCGTCTTCGTCTTGGGCGGTGATCGGGGTGTCGCAGCGGGGGCAGTTGATGGTGAGCGACATGGCGTTCTCCTTTGGGGGTTAGGCGTCTCGGCGGCGGATGAGGATGAATCCGGCGGCGAGCGCGAGTAGGGCGTAGGCGCAGAAGAGTCCGAAGCCGCCCCAGGGTCCGAGCGAGCCCGGGTCTTGACGGGTGGAGACAATCGCGCTGCCGGCCTGGAGCGGCGTGTAGGGGGTGGCGGCGGTCTTCCAGGAGTTGGGGAGGAGCTCGAGCAGCAGTGGGGGGATGAGCAGCAGGCCGAGCAGGGTCGCGGTGGCGCCGGCGCTGGAGCGCAGTGCGGCGCCGAGTCCGAGGCCGAGCAGGGCGACGGCGGTGAGGTAGAACCCGCCGCCGAGCACGGCGCGTAGCACGCCGGGATCGGCCAGCGAGGTGCGTAGGTGATGCTCGGTGAGCAGCAGTTCGAAGCTGAAGTAGGCGGCCAGGCAGGACGCGGTCGTTACGATCGCGACGGCGGCGGCGAGCACGAGCGTCTTGGCGGCCAGCACGAGGCATCGGTCAGGGACGGCGCTGAAGGTGGTGCGGATCAGGCCGCTGGTGTATTCGCTGCTGATCGCCAGCACACCAAGCAGCCCGCACGCGACCTGGGAGAGGTGCAGCCCGCCAAGGCTCACGCGCGTCGTGTCAATCGTGGCCTTGTCGTGCGGGCTAAGCGCGCCGGGCAGGAAGACCGCCAACAGCGCGGCCAGTCCGACGTTGGACGCGATCGCGGCGAGCAGCGCCCAGGCGGTGAACCGGACCGAGCGGAGCTTGCAGGTTTCTGAGGACAGCACGTCCCCGAGCCGTCGCAGGGAGCCGACATGCTGGTCGGGCACACGGACGGGCGCGGTCATGACACCGGCTCGGTCCGGTGTTCGTCGCTGCGGTAGTCGACCGCGTCGCGGGTGAGTTCCATGTAGCGGTCCTCCAGGGATGTCTGTTGGATGGAGAGCTCTTGGAGCGCGAGGCCATGGGCGCGGGCGATCTCCCCGACGTGCTCGGCGCTGGTGCCCGTGATCTGCAGCGAGCCGTCCGGCTGGGTGTGGACGGCGGCGCCGCGACGGTCGAGCAGTACTCCGAGCTGCACGGCGTCGGGGGAGCGGACGCGGACGGTGGCTGGCGAGCCGCTTGAGAGGACCTCGGCGAGCGTGCCCTGCGCGATCAGGCTCCCGCGGCCGATGATGATTAGCCGGTCAGCGGTCTGGGACATCTCGCTCATCAGATGGCTGGAGAGAAACACGGTGCGGCCCTCGGCGGCCAGCGCCTTGAGCAGGGTGCGGATCCACAGCACCCCGTCAGGGTCAAGTCCGTTCACGGGCTCGTCGAACATCAAGACCGGAGGGTCACCGAGCAGCGCGGCGGCGATTCCGAGGCGCTGCAACATCCCGAGCGAGAATCCTCCGGCGCGCGTGCCCGCGACCCGCTGCAATCCGACCAGTTCGAGTACATCCCGCACCCGGCCGCGCGCGATCCCGTTGCTCAACGCGATCGCCAGGAGGTGGTCACGGGCGCTGCGACCGCCGTGGACCGCACGAGCATCAAGCAGCGCGCCCACGGTGAGCAGCGGCCGTCGCAGGCTGCGGTAAAGGCGCCCGGCGACGGTGACGATGCCGGCGGTGGGAGCGTCGAGGCCGAGGATCAGCCGCATCGTGGTTGACTTCCCGGCGCCGTTAGGGCCCAGGAAACCCGTGACCTGACCCGGTGGCACCGAGAACGTCAACCCGTCGACGGCCACCGTAGAGCCATAGCGCTTGTTCAGGCCGGTCGCTTCGATCATCGCGCGAGAGCGAGCATGCCCAGGGAGGGTCCAAAGAGGTATGCGGGCCGCCCCATCAGGCTCCTCAGTGCGATCCGGGGCCGACGACACCGGTCAGGTGCAGGACGACCATGCCGCCGGCGAGCAGCACCACGATCGCGACGAGGAGGAGCCGGGTCGCGGGTCGCGGGCCCGGCCGCTCACCAGGCACCGCGCGGTCCGGTTCATCTTCAGTGCCTGGGTGGGACGGCAAACGGCTCATAAGGTTCCTCGGTCGTCATTGAGGTCAACACGAGGAATTTTACGAGACGATTTGTTTTTGTCAAGACAGATCGTCACGGACGACGCGTCGAGTATTCTTCAGGGTATGCCGAGGCTCTGGACCGACACGATCGAGGAGCACCGCACAGCGGTCCGAAACGCCGCACTGGACGCGACCGCGGGACTGATCGCCGAGCACGGATTGCGGGGGGTGACAATGTCGCGCATCGCTCAGCGCACCGGTATCGGCCGCGCGACGCTCTATAAGTAC
>CAXMLR010000390.1:0-3217 GCA_964194275.1 uncultured Solirubrobacterales bacterium | reverse complement strand
GGTGGATCCGCCAGGCGATCGCTCGCGCGCTGGCCGATAAGGCGCGGACCATCCGCATCCCGGTCCACGTGGTCGAGAAGCTCAACAAGATCGGTCGCGCCGAACGCAAGCTCGTGACCGAGCTCGGTCGCGAACCGACCGCCGAGGAGATCGCCGAGGTGACCGGCATCGAGCCCGAGGAGGTCGAGTCGATCAAGCGTTCGGCTCAGGCTCCGGTCTCGCTGGAGAAGCCGGTGGGCGACGAGGAAGAGTCCGAATTCGGTCAGTTCATCGCCGATGAGCGGGCGGAGTCCCCGTACGAGCGCGCAGCCGAGATCCTCACCAAAGAGGCGCTGCGCGAGGCGCTCGAGAACCTCAGCTACCGCGAGCGGCGTGTGCTCGAGCTCAGGTACGGACTCGGCGGCGAGCATCCGCGGACGCTGGATGAGGTCGGGCGGACGTTCAACGTCACGCGCGAGCGGATCCGGCAGATCGAAAATCAGTCGCTCAAGAAGCTGCAGTCGCTGGCCGAGGCTCAGAAGCTTCGCGACGTAGCTTAGGTAGGTAGCTGCTGGCACCCCAGCGCTTTGCTGGCTTCCCCGTCCTGACGCCGCTCGGCTTCGTTGCCCTCGCTCGCTCCCGGCGCAGCGGAAGTGACCGCAAGGTCCGAGGAGACTTCAAGCGACGCCTGTCGAACGGCATGTCGGGGCTCTTCGCCCAGGGCCCCTGTCGCTCGGCGGCGTAGGTCGTCGTTACTCCTCGGCGCCGACTCGTCCGCGATGAGTCGACTCGGTGAGTTGGGACTCCCGTGTCGACGTCGCGCGGGTCGGCGGAGAGGACGCGACGGGCTTGCGAGCTAGAGCGTTGTGCCCGCGTGCAGGCGGACGATGGCGTCGGGGTCGTGTGTCGGCAGGTAGATCGTCGGGTGCTCTGTGGCGTGGGAAAGGATGCGGTCGATCGTCTGTGCTTGGACGTCCGGGTCAGGCGTGATCGCGTCCGGCCGCCGCGCGCGTAATTGCTCGAGTGTGTCTGTCGCATCGCCGGCGAGCAGCACGTGCCGCCCGTCGTCGTCAACCGCGATGACTGATGCGTGAGCGCGGGTGTGCCCGGGGGTCGAGACCAGGAGGACCCGGCCGTCGGTGGTCAGCCGTCGGCTTGCGACAAACGCTCCGAACGGCCCATCGTCCAGCGCGACCGCCCCGAAGTCGATCCCGCCAGGCAGTGGGACGCCGGTTAGCCGCTGGGTCACCCGGCCGCGAAATGACATCGCGTCGGCCCACTCCTTCTCATTGACCAGGACAGACGTCGTGAGGTGGACGGCGCCGTGAAAGTGGTCGGGATGCAGATGCGTCACGACGGCGGTGGTGATGTCCTCGCACGTTAGGCCGACGGCGCGCAGGGCGAGCGGCAACTCGTCCTCGGGGGTGACAGTGTGGCGCGCGAACGGCGCGTCCTTGACCTTCGCGGTCTCGCCCATGTCGATCAGGATGCGCTCCTCCCCGTGCTCGATGAGCCAGGCGAGGATCGGCATCGGATCAGACCAAGGGCCGGGCACGAAGAGGTCGAGGCGACGCCGGATCCCGGGCCGAGGATGCAGGAAGGCCTGCTTGAGCACGACCCGGCCAGTCTCAAGCGCGTGAATCCTCACGGCGTCACCAGCCGTGCGAGCATCCGGGCGAAGAGGCCGGGGTCGGCGGACTCGGGGTCCGCGATGTACTCCATTGCCAAGCCGTTGGACAGCGCCATGGCCGCGACCGCGAGGTCTGCGGCGGGAGCGGGGAGCGGGTCGCCCGTCGCGCCCGCGTGGCGCTCGAAGAAGTCGGCGATCACGTCCCGCGCCGCGCGCCGCTGGCGCGCCCACTCCACGCGCCGCTCGGGGTCACGCGCCGCACGAGCCCAACACTCGATGAACAGCAGGTGCCAATCACGCTGTGTCGTGAACAGTGCCGCCAGGTCGTCCTCGGCTTGGTCAAAAAGCTGCCGCAGGTCGCGCTGCCCGTCTGCCGCGTCGGCAACGACCGCGAGGCGCTGGTCGAGCCGGTCTGCGACCAGAGCGAAGAAGAGCTCGTCTTTGCCGGAGAAGCTTGAGTACACGGCGCCCTTGGTGAGTCCCGCCTCCGCGGCGACCTGGTCCAGGGATGCGCCGTCGTACCCTCGTGAGGTGAAGACCTTGCCGGCGGCTTGCAGGATGCGATCCCGCGTCTGGGCGCGGGTGGGGCGAGTTCGAGTAGCGATCATCACTCGATACTAGCAGTATTCAATACCAGCGGTATTGAACTCGCAGCCGCGCGGGCAATTCCTGCGCAGCGGTAATCCGGATGCTGTCAGGCCCCGAGGCCCGAGGGCAGCGGGTGGGCACCACGGTGACCCGGCGGACTATCGACGCAGTGTGGCTGTGTGGTCGTGGCCCGATCCTGAACGACCGGTAACAGAGATTCGTGGCCAGCGCGAGCCCGACTCCGGGGTCTTCTGCTGTGTCGCCGCTGGCGACCGCCGCGGCGGTCATCGTTCGTCCCGCCGCGCCGGACCGTCTCCGCTGCGAGCCGTCCACCGCTTCACTTCCTGAAGCTTTGCGCTAGAATAGGCATTCGGATGTCCGCCAACGAGACCTGCGCAGTCTGCCGCACGGCTGAAATCGTGTGTGGCAAGTGGACTCTGCTGGTAATCCGTGACCTGGCCGAGGGACGCTCACGCTTCTGCGAACTGGAACGGTCGCTGCGTGGCATCAGCCCGCGCACGCTGTCGCTGCGCCTGCGGGCGCTGGAGGAGGAGGGAATCCTCGAGCGGCAGACATTCCCGGAGGTTCCGCCGCGGGTCGAGTACGCCCTGACCGAAAAGGGCCGGGCCCTCGTCCCACTGATCGAGGACATGCGCACCTACGGGCGCGAATGGCTCGGTGGCGACTGTGCGAATCCCGACGAGTTCGGCGAGCGTGCCGACGCTCGCGAGCCGGTCGCCGCAGTCGCCTGAGTGCGTGATTCCCGAATCTCGACCGTAGAGGCTCCCGGCCGCTCGGTCTGCAACCCGCCACCCGCGATGCCCGCAAGGCAGGAATCGCCCCTGCCCAGAGCGAAACGGCGCCTGTGCGGAACCGGGCCCTTCACGACACACTCGAGGCCTTCGCGACAGATGCCGCCGGCCGGCTCGCCGAGGAGACGGCCGACGGTGCCGAGATCCCGTTCGAGCTGACGGAGGCCGAGGCACGGCCCGGGCGCCCGCCGCTCTACTGTTACCGGCC
>CAXMLR010000389.1:0-9728 GCA_964194275.1 uncultured Solirubrobacterales bacterium | reverse complement strand
GGCGACCAGGACGCGATCGAGGTGATGTGCCGCGAGGCACCGGACGAGATCCTGTGGCTCGAGCACGCTGGCGTCACCTTCCACCGCAACGAGACCGGCCATCTCGGCACCCGCGCGTTCGGCGGCGCTTCCGCAGCCCGGACCTACTACGTCGCCGACATCACCGGCCACGCGATCCTGCACGTGCTCTACGAGCAGCTGATGAAGCACTCGGGGACCGTCGACCGCTACGAGGAGTGGTTCACCACCGATCTGCTCCAGGACGGCGACGGCCGCTGCGTCGGCGCGATCTGCCGCAACCTCCGCGACGGCCACCTGGAGCTGTTCAACGCCAAGGCGGTGATCCTCGCCTCAGGCGGGGCCGGGCAGGCGTACCGGCCGACCACCAACGGCCTGATCGTCACCGGCGACGGGATCGCCCAGGCCTACCGCATCGGCGCGCGGCTGATGGACATGGAGATGATCCAGTACCACCCAACCACGCTGGCCGGCAATGGACTGCTGATCACCGAAGGGGCCCGAGGCGAAGGGGCGTGGCTGCTCAACGGCCAGGGCGAGCGGTTCATGGAGAAGTATGCGCCGAACAAGCTGGAGCTGGCGTCCCGTGACGTCGTCTCCCGCGCCGAGCAGACTGAGATCAACGAGGGCCGCGGCTTTCCCGACGGGACCGTCGCTCTCGATGTGACCAAGGTCCCACGCCGCCGCACGCTCGAGGCGCTGCGGGAGATCGTCAACATCGGCAAGGACTTCGCCGGCGTCGACATCACCCGCGAGCCGATCCACATCAAGCCCGGCCAGCATTACATCATGGGTGGGGTCAAGACCGACATCGACGGCCAGACCACGATCCCCGGTCTTTATGCCGCCGGCGAGGTGGCCTGCGTGTCGGTGCACGGCGGCAACCGGCTCGGCGCCAATTCGCTGCTCGACACGCTGATCTTCGGGCGCCGCTCGGGCGAGCACGCCGCGAGCCGGGCCATGCACATGACGATGCCGACCACCCCCACGGCCCGCGTCTTGGACACCGAGAGGCACATCGCCGACATCATCAGTCGCGATTCCGGAGGGCGCCGCGTGGCGTCGGTCAAGGCCGAGCTCGGCGACGCGATGAACGACCACGTCGCGGTGTTCCGTGACGCCGACGGCCTCGCCCAGGCGCATGAGATCGTGCGCAGACTCAAGGAGGAGGCGACCAAGGCCACGGTCGACGATCGGGGCAAGATCTTCAATCAGGACGTCCTCGGTGCGATCGAGCTTGGGTACATGCTCGATGTCGCCGAGACGATCGTGGTGGCAGCACAGGAGCGCAAGGAGTCGAGAGGGGCTCAATTCCGCACCGATTTCCCGGAGCGAAACGACGGCGAATGGCTCAAGCACGTGGACATCTCGATGAACGGTGCCGACGCGCCGAAGGTCAGCTACTCCCCCGTCACGATCACTCGCTGGGAGCCCCAGGAAAGGACTTACTGACCGCCCATGCCTGAATACACGCTCCGCATCCGCCGGTTCGATCCGCAGTCGGGCGAGGCCGCGTACTGGGACGAGCACACGGTCGACATGCCCGAGACCCAGTCGGTGCTCGATGCCTTGCTGAAGGTGCGTGACGACGTCGATGGTTCGGTGGGAATTCGCTGCTCCTGCCAGCAGGCGATCTGCGGATCCTGCGGCGTGCGCATGAACGGCAAGCCCGGACTGGCGTGCAACACGCACCTCGGCGAAGCGGCCGACCGCGGCCACGGCACCGGCTGGAACCCCCCGGAGGAGGGCCAGCGAAAGACGATCATCGACGTCGAGCCGATGGGGAACATGCCGGTGATCCGCGACCTGATCGTCGATATGGACGCCGTCCACTGGAAGAAGATCCAGCGCGTCACGCCGTGGCTGATCAACAGGGAGCCCGTGCCCGAGCGCGAGTACATCGTGCCCCACGCGAACATGGTCGACGTTACGCAGACGATGGCCTGCATCCAGTGCGGCGCCTGCGTCTCGGACTGCCTGTCGATGGAGATCGACCCGCTGTTCGCCGGCCCGGCGGCCCTGGCCAAGGCGTACCGGTTCGTCGGCGATCCGCGCGACGCCGAGCACGCCGAGCGGCTCACGGACCTCGCCGAAGACAAGCACGGCATCTACGACTGCACGCACTGCTTCAACTGCATCGACGCCTGCCCCAAGGGCGTCGATCCGATGAGCCAGATCATGCGCCTGCGCCGCATGGCCGGTTCCGATCACGAGATCAAGGACTCCAACAACGGCTACAACCACGAGCACGCGTTCGTCAAGAACATTCGCAAGAACGGGATCCTGCACGAGCCCGACCTGCTGGCCGACTCATACGGCGGCAAGCTCAACCCGGCCGCGGGTCGCGAGCTGCTGAGCGGAGTGCCGATCGCCATCAAGGCACTGTCGCGGGGCAAGATGACCCCCAGGACCGCGCTGCTGCACACGCACAAGTCCTCGGAGGAGGTCAAGCAGATCTTCGACGACATCGAGGGCCGCGAGGAGCGCATCGAACTCAACCTTTACGTCACGGGCTACGAGGACGATCCCGAGGAACCCGGAACGACCGCGCACGACAGCTCAGCGGCGACCGAAAAGGACCAGGGTCAGCCGGATCGGTCCGGCGCCGCGGATCGCGAGCCGCCGCCGGAGACTTCCGCCCCTCAAACGGAGGAAACGACATGAAGGTCGCCTACTGGCCCGGCTGCGTAAGTCGCGGCTTCACCCCGGAGCTGCACGGATCGATGGCTCAGGTTGCGCCGCTGCTCGACATCGAGCTGATCGAGCTCGACCGCGCCAACTGCTGCGGTGCCGGCGTGATCGCCGAGCACAACCAGGAGCTTGCCGACACGCTCAACGCGCGCACGTTCGCGATGGCCCAGCAGACCGACGGCGAGCTGATGATGAACATCTGCTCGACCTGTCAGGGCGCGCAGTCGGAGTGTCAGGAGCGCCTGGACGCGAACACCGAGTACCGCGACCGGGTCAACGGCACGCTGGCCGCGGAAGGCCTGAGCTATGAGAAAGATCCCGCCCGCCCGCTGATGAACAAGAACTTCCTCTGGCTGCTGGTGGAGGAGATCGGCCTCGATGCGCTGAAGGCGAAGGTCACGCGCCCGCTCACCGATCTCCGGGTCGGCCCGTTCTACGGGTGCTACATCGTCCGCCCGGTCAACCGGCTGGGCATCGACGATGAACACCCCCGCGACCGGTACATGCACTGGGTGATCGAGGCCCTCGGCGGCACCGTTGTCGACTACGCAGGCGTCTACAAGTGCTGCGGCTTTCCCGTCATCACAATGAACAAGCAGGCCTCGCTCGCCCAGGCGGGGCGTCATCTCGGCGACGCGATCGACGCGGAGGCCGACTGCCTGGTCGTGCCCTGTCCCCTGTGTCACCTGAATCTCGACATGCAGCAGCCCGGAGCGGCCAAGGTCGTCGGACGCGAGCTCGGGCTACCGGTGCTGCACCTCCCGCAGCTCGTCGGGCTCGCCCTCGGGCTCTCCCCAAAGGAGCTCGGTATGGGCAAGCACATCATCAAGCCGACGTCGGTGATCGATTGGTCGACATCAGTGGTAGGCGCCGCAGCCGCGTGATCGCGGCCCTGCGACGAGTCTTCGGGGCGCCTTCGCCCGCCCCGCGGGTTGCTGCCGAGACTGAGCTGCGCACCGACGCCCGCTCGTATCCCTCGCCGGACGCGGCGCAGCGGATCGACGCGGCGCGGCGACGGCTGAAGGCGTCGATCGCGCCACCGGAGGACTGATGTCCTACAGCGAGCACGCTCCGCCGGCTCCGCTGACGCCGTGGCTCGAGTGTCTGTGGGAGCGACAGGGAACCGCCCAGTCGGTGCGCATGCTGCCCGACGGCTGCATCGACCTGATCTGGATCGAGGGTATCGGTGCCCAGGTAGCCGGGCCGAACACGATCGCGTTCATCGCTGCCCCTCCAGCCGGGGCGCGCGTCGTCGGCGCCCGGCTGCGGCCCGGAGCAGCCGGCGCGCTGGTGAGCCTGATCGAGCCGGAGGCGCTGCGTGATGCAAGACCCAGCGCCGCGGATGCCCTGGCCGAGCCGCAGGACAAGCCCCACGGACAGCGCGTGGCCTTCGTGCGCGATCCGTTCGGCGGATTGGTCGAACTCGGCACTCCGATGTAGGCTGAGCACCTGCCCGGGTCGACGCTCAAGCTGATCGCGCTGATCCTGCCGCTCGGCCTTGACACGTTTGGCGTCGCGCTCGCCTTGGGGATCGCCGGCCTGCCGGCACGACGTCGCACGCAGATCGCGGTGCTGTTCGCCGGCTTCGAAGCCGCGATGCCCTTGATCGGGCTGGGCCTCGGCGTGCCACTCGGGCACGCCATCGGACACGCGGCGGACCTGATCGCCGCCGGGCTCGTCGCGGCGCTGGGGGTCTACCTGCTGCTCGAGGAGGACGATGACGAACGTCTGCTTGGAATGACCCAGCGTGGACCGCTGGCAGCGATCGCCCTCGGCGTGAGCATCAGCCTGGACGAGCTGGCGATCGGCTTCAGCGCGGGGCTGTTGCGGCTGCCGGTGCTACCGATGGTGATCGCCATCGCCGTCCAAGCGTTCGTGGTCACTCAGATCGGAGTCCGGCTCGGCGACCGTCTCGGGGCGCGCTGGCGCGACGCGACAGAGTCGATCGCCGGCGTCGCCCTGATCGCGCTGGGGGCGATCCTGCTGATCCTGAACCTGGTTGGCTAGTAATGCGGCTTCAGAGCGGCTCGCAGCATTCGGTCGAGGAGTCGGTCGGGAGCCAGGCGGGCAAGTCGCACGCCGATTGCGGCGTCCCGGCCGACGGTGTACCGGGTCCGGGGCTTCGTGGCCGTGATCGCCTTGGCGATCACCTGCGCTGCTTGTGCGGGCTGCACGCCGTCGCGGGCGAACTGCCGAGCCTGCCTGGTGAGGGCGCCGATCAGCGCGTCATAGCGCTCGTGCTGGTCCGGGGTCATCGAGGCCGCGAGTTGTTCCGCGTGGGACAGACCGCGGTCCCAGATCTCGGTAACCACCGCCCCTGGCTCGACGACGACGATCCGGACCCCCAGAGGGCCAACCTCCCGCCGGAGGGCGTCGCTGACGGCCTCCAACGCGAATTTCGACGCGGAGTAGGCACCATACGTCGCGTTCGCGACCCGCCCGCCGATAGAGCTGATATTCACGATCGTGCCGGAGCTTGCGAGCAAAGCAGGCAGCAGCGCCTGGGTCACCGCAACGTGGCCGAACAGGTTGACCTCGAACTGACGGCGCCATTCGGCGATCGGCAGCGCCTCGACCGGCGC
Source organism: uncultured Solirubrobacterales bacterium (assembly GCA_964194275.1). Taxonomy (GTDB): domain Bacteria; phylum Actinomycetota; class Thermoleophilia; order Solirubrobacterales; family Solirubrobacteraceae; genus Palsa-465. The sequence continues at coordinate 4,437 of CAXMLR010000389.1, read as the reverse complement.
GTTGACGGCGATGCCGGCATTGTTGACCAGGGCGCGCAGGTGGCGGCCCGCGGGGTCGTGCGCGACGCGTTCGGCGAGCGCAGCGACGTCCGTCGGGTCGGTGATGTCGAGCTTGCGCGGCTCGATCCGTTCGGCCCGAAGCGCCTCGGCGTCGGAGTCCCGGCGTACGCCGGCAATTACGGGAAAGCCGCGACCCGACAACTCCCGAGCGGTGGCGGCGCCGATTCCGGTCGAGGCGCCGGTGACGACGATCAGCTCGCCGAAAGTAGGTTTCGACTCCGCAGATGACATGGTTCGCTTTCAGTTGACATTGTCATCCCAACCTAACCGCTTCAGTTGACGTTGTCAACTAGAATCGGCTCCGGTGGTAACGCGCTCAGAGACCTCAGCGGCGACCCGCCGCGCACTCCTCGATGCCGCGGGCACGCTGCTCGACGCCGGGGGTCCGAAGGCGGTGACGCTGCGTGAAGTCGGGGCCCGAGCGGGCGTCTCGCGGTCAGCGCCCTACCGTCACTTCGAGGACAAGGAGCGGCTGTTGACCGCGGTCGCCACGGAGGCCTGGCGCGGAGTCGGCGACGCTCTGGCGAGGCTGGGGCCCGATGGCGACACGCCGCCGGAGCAGGCGCTCCGCCTCGCGCTGCTCGCGCTGGTGGGGATCGGCCGCTCGCACCCACACCTCTACCGCCTCATGTTCGCCACGCCGCCCGCCGACCCGACCGCTCTCGCTCGCGTGGCCGAGCGCGCCCAGGATCTCTTCCTGACCGTCGTGTCCGGGGTCGTAGGCCCAGGCCAGGCCAAGCAGTACGGAGGCCTTCTGCTGGCCGCCGCCCACGGCATTACCGGCCTGGAACTCAGCGGCCACCTGGGCGGGGACAAGTGGCAGGCAAGCGCCGAGGACCTCCTAGAGCTGTTACTCGGCCTCTTGCCAGACCCCCGGTGACCCGCGGCGGACGCGACGCGAGCTGCGCAGCCGGGGCTGAGTCCGGGACTCACCAGTCCTCGCCCCAGCGCTCTCCGAAGGTGAATTCCGAGACTGGATTGCGGCTCAGGCGCCGAGGCCAGGGGTCGGCCCGAAAACCCACCGAGATGTGCCCGGCCAGGGCGATCCCCCCCGGCAACCCCAGGAGCTCCCGCACCTGGCCTTCGGCCGGGGCCAGCAACGTTGTGAACGCCGCGCCGAGACCCTCGGCCCGGAGACCGAGCAGGACGTTCTGGACAAATGGGTAGACCGACGCGCCTCCCACGATGCTCGGGCGCTCGAGCGAGCTGTCGACGATCGCCAGCGCGTCGATCTGCACGCAGATCACCAGGTGCACCGGCACCTCGTCGAAGTGGTGCGCGAACTCGTCTGCGTTACGCAGCATCTTCACCCGCCCAGGCGGGAGGCCGGCGGCCACTTCCGGATCATCGAGCACAGCCCGCGCTCCGGTCTCCTTGGTGTAGGCGTCCCACGCCGGCTCATAGAGCTCACGCAGCCGGCGTCGAGTTTGTTGGCCGGTTACGACGATCACCCGCCAGCCCTGCCGATTACCGCCGCTGGGGGCAAAGCGAGCGTTGTCCAGGACCCGCTCGAGCACTTCTCGCGGAACCGGCTGCTCGGTGAACCGGCGCGTCGACGGCGCGCACCGCATCGAGGCGTAAAGCTCCCCGGCGAACTGCTCAGGCAACCTCTGCCGCCTCCCGGCTCCCGATCACCAACTCGGCGATCTGGATCGCGTTGGTGGCCGCTCCCTTGTGCAGGTTGTCCCCTACGATCCACAGGCTGATCGCGCGCGGATGAGAGTCATCGTCTCGGATCCTGCCGACGAACACCTCGTCGCGGCCGACGGCGCGCAGGGGCGTCGGCACGTCCTCGAGCACGAGGCCCGGGGAACGGCCGAGCAGCTCTCGCACCTGCGCGGCGGAAAGCGGTTCGCGGGTCTGGACGTTCACCGCCACCGAGTGGCCCACCCGCACCGGAACCCGGACGCACGTGACGGCGACGCCGATCGACTCGTCCTCGAGGATCTTGCGCGTCTCGAACATCATCTTGCGCTCCTCCTCGGTGTGATCGTCCCCGTCGGCAAACGATCCCGCGGCCCCGATCACGTTGAAGGCGATCGGCTGGGAATACACCTCAGGCGCCGGCATCTCCATCCCGTGCAACGAAGCGTGTGCCTGTGCGTCCAGTTCATCGATCGCCTTCTTGCCGGCGCCGGAGACCGATTGATAGGTCGCGACCACGAGCCGCTCGATCCCCACCGCTCGCTGAATCGGGCCGAGCGCCACCATCATCTGCATCGTCGTGCAGTTGGGATTGGCGATCAGTCCGCGGTAGCCCTCGAGCACATGCGGGTTGACCTCAGAGACGACCAGCGGAATCGCTGGATCGCGCCGGAAGGCCGACGAGTTGTCGATCACCGTGGCGCCGGCAGCCACGAACCGTGGCCCCCACTCACGGGAGACGCCGGCGCCAGCGGAGAACAGCGCGATATCGAAGCCCTGGATCGAGCCCTCGGACAGCGCGAGCACGACGCGGCCCCCGAGTTCACGGCCGGCGGAGCGTTCGGAGGCGAAGGGAACGACTTCGCGGGCCGGGAACTCGCGCTGTTCGAGCAGCCCGAGCATCGTGGTGCCGACTACGCCGGTGGCACCGACCACGGCAACGCGGGGACGCGAGTTCATCGGGCCTCCTGTCCGATCGGGCGCTCCCGCCGAACCCCGGAGGCGCCGAGATCGAAGGCGTTGTGCAGGGCGCGCACCGCCTGCGGTACGTGGTCGGCACGGATCACGCAGGAGATCTTGATCGGTGAGGTGGAGATCATCTCGATGTTGATGCCCTGAGCGGCCAGGGTTTCGAAGACCTGCGCCGCGACGCCCGGATGCGAGCGCATGCCGGCGCCGACGATCGACACCTTGCCGATCTCCGGGTCGGTGTCGACGCTGGAGATCTCGAGGTCGGCGAGGATCGGCTCGAGCGCGCGCTCGGCGGTGCGCAGGTCCTCGCTGGAGATCGTGAACGACACCTCCGCCTCCCGTCCCTCGCCTCGCGGCTCGTTCTGGATGATCGTGTCGACGTTGCACCCGGCATCAGCCAGCGCCCGGAAGATCGACGCAGCAGCACCGGGGCGGTCAGGCACACCCAGCAGGGTGATCCGCGCCTCCTCGGCGGAATGAGTGACTGCGGTGATCAGCGGATGTTCCATCGTCTCGTCTTCTCCTAGAACAACGGTACCGGGACCGTCCTCGAAGCTGGAGCGGCAATGAATCCGCACGCCGTGAGTGCGCGCGTACTCGACCGAGCGAAGCTGAAGCACCTTCGCCCCGGACGCCGCCATCTCCAGCATCTCCTCGAAGCTCACGTACGCCAACTTGCGCGCATCTGGCACGATCCGCGGGTCCGCGGTGAACACGCCGGACACATCGGTGTAGATCTCGCACACCTCGGCGTCGATCGCCGCGGCCAGCGCCACCGCCGTGGTGTCCGAGCCTCCCCGGCCGAGCGTGGTCACATCGCGGCTGGTCGAGACCCCCTGGAACCCTGCCACGAGGACGATCAGATCGTCGGCGAGCGCTTCACGGATGCGCTCCGCGCGGACATCGAGGATCCTTGCCTTGGTATGAGACGCATCGGTCACGATCCCCGCCTGAGATCCGGTCAGCGAGATCGCCCGGTGCCCGAGGTCGTTGATCGCCATCGCGCAAAGTGCGCACGAGATCCGCTCTCCGGTCGACAGCAGCATGTCCATCTCACGCGGATCAGGTCGCGGTGAGACCTCCTCCGCCATCGCGATCAGCTCGTCGGTGGTCTTGCCGCGGGCGGACAGCACCGCCACAACGCGTCGCCCCGCGTCGCGCTGGGCGACAATCCGGCTGGCGGCACGCTTGATTCGCTCGGCATCGGCGACCGAGGTACCCCCGAACTTCATCACCACCGTAGAAGTCGACACGGCGAAGGAGGTTACGGGGTGAGCGCCGGAAGCTCACGCCAACCTCCACCCCGTCCGAAGACCATCCGGCGCCGGCGCCTGGTGGCGGGTGCTGTCGCCGCGGTGCTCGTGCTGGTACTGGGAATTCTGCTGGCGGTGCTGGTGTTCGGCCGGTCCAGCACGCAGTTGCCGCGTTTCGTTCGCTCCGGCTCGCCCCCGGCTACGGTGATTACCTCAGGCGGGCCCGTCGCCGCACTGCGATCGGGTCCACCTCCGGCCTTTACGCCGCTTCCGGCTGCCGTCATGCATGCCGGCGCCCTTTCGCTCCAGCAGCAGGTGGCACAGCTGTTCCTGGTCAGCGTGTCTGGACATTCGGCCGCTGCGATCGCCAAGCGCGGCCCGGTGAACTGGGGCGGCTACGTGCTCGGGCGCGAGAACTTCGGTGGAGATCACGGCCTGGCCGCGCTGACCCGCGCAATCGACGCATCGGCGCTCCCCGCGCCCGCCGTTGCGCCGCTGATCGCCGCCA
>CAXMLR010000388.1:0-10037 GCA_964194275.1 uncultured Solirubrobacterales bacterium | reverse complement strand
GACGAGGTCCTCGCCGTGGGCGACGCGGCGTTTCAGCGCAAGTGCTTTGGCGAATTCACCCGATTGAAGGAAGCTGGGCGCACGATCGTGTTCGTCACTCACGACATGGGGGCCGTCGAACGCTTCTGCGATCGGGCGACGCTGCTGGAACGCGGGCGCGTCGTCGAGACCGGCAACCCGAAATCTGTGGCCCGCAGGTACAACGAGCTCAACTTCAGGGTCGCGCGCGAGGAGGCGAAGGATTCACACGGACCAGAGGTGCTGCGCCGCCAGCCGGTTGCCGCGGTGGTCGAAGCGTCCTTCGAAGGTCAGGATGGCAAGGCGCTCGTCCACGCCAAGCAGGGCGAGCCATGCTGGGTGCGCGTGCTCGTGCGCATGCTCACCGACACCGCAGATCCAATGTTCGCCGTCGCGCTCACTGATGAGCTCAGGAACATCGCGTTTGCCACGAGCTCAAACCTGATGCTCGGACCCAGCGGCCAGTTCCGCGCCGGCGAGGAGGTCACGGTGCGGATCCGCTTCGAGAACTGGCTGGCACCCGGCCGCTATCGGCTGGTCGCATCGGTCACCGGCGACGGTTCGGCTGAGAACGCCTACGACCTGCGCGAGGACATCAGCTCGATCATCGTCTGGTCGGAGAGGTCCGGCGGCGGCGCCGCGGACCTCCCGCACAGCTTCAAGCTGGAGCGGGCCTAACGCCGGCGCAGGCGGTACGCCAGGCGATAACCGAGCTTGACCGCACCGAACAGCGGCGCGCCCACCCGCGGATGCGTAGCGAGCGCCAGCAACGGACGCTCCATCTCCGCCGGCAGGGCGCCGTCGGGTCCGACGAGGCGCATCGCGTCGTCGCTGACCCCCTCCCGCAGGTCGCCATGCCGGCGCTCGAACGCGCTCGCGGGCACGGCGGGCCCGTCACAGGCGGCGTGATAGATCTCGATCAGCGCGGCGGCACTGGCGTCCCAGGTCAGCCCTGCGGCCGCCTCGCGGATGGCGGCAATGTTCATAGCCCTCGCTCGCGCATCGCGCATCAGGGCGAGGGCTTGCTCCGCGCTGGCTGCCGGATCCCACGGGAGGATCGCGGCGGCGCGGTCGGGAAGGATCTCGCTCAGCGAAGTGCCCGGCGCCCACATGCACGGGACGTCGTGATGCGCGGCCTCGAACGGAATCAAGCCGAACCCCTCGTGGACGGTCGGGTAGAGGACCAGCGAGGCATGGTTCAGCAACCAATGCTTCTCCGCCTCGCTGACCGCAGCCAAATCGGTGGTCGACCGGGCCACCTCCGGATGGCGGGCCAGGAACTCTGACTCCTCGAGACAGGACGAGCCTTGGGTGACCCTCGGCCCGGCGAGCACGAGATGTCCCGACCACCCGTATCGCTGCTGCAGCTGCTCGACCAAGCGCAGCGTGAACAGCCGGTTCTTGTGGCGGAAGTCGGTGCCGATGCACAGCATCACCTCGACGTCCAGCGGCAGCCGCGCCGCGCCGGCGGGCGCGACCCGGAGCTCAGGGGTATCGAGGGCGAGCGGGTGGTCGACGCCGTTGTGGACGATGCTGGCGCGGTCGGGCTCGATCAGGTCCTCTGACAGCGCGTCCTCACGAGCGTGGGCCGAGATGAAGACGACCCGGTCGGCCATGGCCAGCGCCCTCCGGGTCAGCCCCCGGTAGCCCTCCCAGCGGTCAAACGACGAGAAGTAGCCGGGATTGTGGTAGGCGATCATGTCCTGCTGGGTGAGAACCATGCGCTCACCCAACTGCGCCGCGACGATGAGATCGGCGTGGCTGGAAACCTGGAACGGCCGATGGAAGACATCGGCGCGCTCGATCGGGGCCGAGCGCGAACCAGTGGGGATGGCCAGCTGCCGCAGCCGAGGAATCTGGTCGAGCAGGGCGGCGGCCACAGGGCTCAGGTTCGCCGGCACGATCGCTGTCAACTCCGCGGCTCCGGTGCGTGAGAGCGCGGCGAGCACCTGCAGTACGTGTACCTGGGTGCCGGTCATCGGGCCGACCAGAACTCGCGCGTCGACAACCACGTTCAGGCCCCGCAGCGCGCGACGGGCAGCGCTGAGCGACCGCGCGAGTGGCCCCGAGGCGTCTCGCTCGAGCGCCTGGACCGCCTCGTGGTAGTACGGATAGCGAGTCGCCAGCATCCGCTCATGCGCAAGCTGGATCGGGTTGGGGGGGCCTCCGGTGCCGAAGCTGGCGCCCCCGTGATGGAACACAAACACGTCGTCGGCGACCACGTGGGCCAGCCCGTTGTTCAGGCAGCGCTGCGAAAAGTCGACCTCCTCCCCGTAACCCGGCGAGAAGGCGAGGTCGAAATGCCCGACCAGCTCCAGGGCCGTGCGGCGGACGTACAGACAATGGCCGACGCCACTCGGGATGCGGGGATGCAGGCGCAGCGAGCGCGAGCACACAGCCGCCGCGGCATCATCGAGGCTCCAGCCGCTCGGAAGCTGCGGGCTGGGAACTCCGCGTTCGGGGACCGACACCACGGTGCCGTGATTGGTAAACGCCGTGGCCGTGGCGATTGTGCTGTCGGAGCGGGCCGCCTCACGCATCCCTTCGAGCCAACCGGAAGCGACGATGCAGTCTGAGTTGAGGATCAGGACGTCGGCTGGTGCGGCCGCGACGAAGGCGCGGTTGATGTTGGCCGGAAAGCCGACATTCCGCTCTCCGCGCACGTAGAAGAGCTCTCGATCCCCGGCTGTGTCGGCCAGGCTGCGCACATGCTCCTGCGAGCGCGGATCCGGGCTGGCGTCGTCACAGACGAGGATTCGCACGTGCTCTGGCGTGTGCGTGATGACGCTCTCCAGGCACCTGACAAAGTGCTCGTGCCCCCGGTACACCGGGATACAGACAACGACTTCGCCGCGCTGCGCCCCCAGTGCCTCACCGGGGTCGATGGCGCGAATATGCACCCGGCGATTATGGCGCGGGCGTCTCGCAATCGCGTCTCACGGTGTAGCTTGGCTGCGGATGAGCAGCCACGCAAGCGCATACGGTCCTTCGGCGCTCGGCGGCAGCGTTCGGCGCTTCGTCGAGCTCACGCTGACGCTCGCGCGGACGGAATTCAAGCTCCGGTACTTCGGCTCGGTGCTGGGCTATGCCTGGTCGCTGATGCGGCCGCTGATGTTCTTCGGCGTCCTCTACGTCGTGTTCACGAAGATCTTCAAGTTCGGCCGCGGCGTACCGCACTATGGCGTCTACCTGCTGACCGGAATCGTGCTCTGGACCTACCTGGCCGAGTCGACCGGCGGCTGCGTTCAGGCGCTCGTCGCGCGCGAGTCGCTGGTGCGGAAGATTCGCTTCCCGCGCATGGTGATCCCGCTGTCGATCTCGCTGACCGCGCTGTTCAACCTGGGCATGAATTTCATCGCGGTGTTGGTGTTCGCGGTGGCCGATGGGGTCTCTCCCACATTCAGATGGCTCGAGCTGATTCCGATCATCGCGTGTTTTGTGGTCCTGGCCACGGGCCTCGGCATGCTGCTGTCGGCGCTCTACGTCCGCTACCGCGACGTCCAGCCGATCTGGGAGGTGGGGCTTCAGGCGTGGTTCTACCTCTCGCCGGTCATGTACGTGGCGAGCGGCTACGAGCACCAACTCGGTAACGGAGTGGAGAAGCTGTTCCTGATCAACCCGGTGGCCACGCTGCTGACCCAAATGGGACATGCATTCATCGCGCCGCACGGTCTCCCTTCCGCCGCGACGGCAGCCAGCGGCTATGCGACTCCAATCGCAGCGATCGCGATCATCGTCGGGGTCTTCATCCTGGGCTGGTGGTACTTCACGCGTGAGGCACCGCGCGTGGCCGAGAATCTGTAGGACGGGCTAGAACGAGGCCAAGAGGCGGCGCAGTCCAGCGCGGAGATCCATCTCCGGTTGCCATCCCAGCTCCTGCGCGGCTCGAGCTATGTCCAGGCAGCTCCGATTCACTTCGCCGGGACGCGCGGGCAGAAAGCGCGCTTCCAGCACCGGGCGCTCGGTGACCTCCCGGAGCGCGTCGAGCAATTCCAACACCGACGTCTCCTGACCATGAGCGACGTTCACCGGCCCGGTCAGCGGCGCGTCGGCGGCCAGCAGGTTCGCTCGTACGACATCGCTGACTTCGACCCAATCGCGCGTCTGGCCTCCATCGCCGTAGACCGTCGGCGCAGTGCCCTCAACCACGTGGCCGCAATAGATGGCCACCACGCCCGCCTCACCATGCACGTCCTGGCGTGGCCCGTACACGTTGCCGTAACGCAGGGACACGGTTGAGAGCCTGTGCAGGCGGGTGTACAGCTCGCAATAGCCTTCCGCGGCGTACTTGCTCTGCCCGTACGGGGCGAGTGAGCGAACTGGATGCTCCTCGGGCGTGGGCAGCACGTCGGCATTCCCGTACAGCCCCCCTCCGGTGGAGGTGTTGATGACTCTCTTCACTCCGCTCGCGCGGGCGCTCTCGAGCACCGAGATCATTCCGAGCACATTCGTGCTCGCGTCAGCTGCGGGATGCTCTACCGAGTAACGGACGTCGATCTGAGCGGCGAGATGAAACACGAGCTGCGGACGAATCTGAGCAAAGAGCTCGGAAACCGCGGCCGCCTCGCGCACGTCGAGCTCGTAGAGCGACGCTCCGGCCGCGAGCGCGCCGGTGAGGTTCTCGCGCCGGCCGCTCGAAAGGTCGTCGATGACCGAGACACGATCGCCGCGGGCGATCAGGGCGTCGACGAGATTTGAGCCGATGAACCCGGCGCCCCCGGTGACCAGAGAGTCCATTGCCAGCGGAGAGCTTAGTGCCCGGGCCGAGAGACGCCTGCGCTGGGGCGCCCAGCCGGGCCGGCCAAGGTGGCTGAGCCCGTACCGCCTGAGGGCGGCACGGGCCCAGACCTTAGGACGACCCTGGTAGGGCTGGGGGCCGTCCAAGGCCCACGAGAAAGGGGGCGATGCTCGCGGACCAAGGCGACGTCCGTGTCCCGACAAGCATAGCGCGAGGAAGCTAACGCTGAACTAACTCAAGCGGCAGAATTTCATACCAGCAAGCACGTGCGCAGAGCAAGTGCGCAACCCTGGGCTCCAAACGCCGTTGCACCAGATACCGTTTCTTTATCCGGGGTCGCGGGAAAAGACTCGCGAGTAAGCCATGCGCGCCAAGAGCTCTCTTCAACCATATCCAGTGCCGGCGGAAAAGCCGCGGACGATCGACATCCTCGAGATTCCGCTCGCGCTGACCGACTACGCCCAGACGTTGCGTTGGATGGACGGGATGATCCAGCAGCGAGCGCGCGGCTATCTCTGCGTCTGCAACGTCCACACCGTCATGGCCTCGGGGGAGGATCCACAGCTGCGGGCGGCGTTGCTGAGCTCCTCCTTCAATGTCCCGGACGGACAGCCGCTCGTGTGGGCCATCAACTCACTGGGCCACTCGCTCGCCGGCCGCGTCTATGGACCTGAGCTGATGTCTCGGGCGTGCGAGCATGCTGCGAGCCGGGGCCGGCGTTTCTATCTCTACGGCGGGCGAAATCAAGGGGCCCTGGTCCAGTTGGCGCTGAATCTGCGCAAGCGCCATCCGGGGGTGAAGATTGTGGGCGGTTACTCCCCTCCGCACCGGGCCCTGACGGACGAGGAACGAGACGCGATCGTCGACGAGATCAATCGCTCGAACGCGGATGTGGTTTGGGTCGGGATCGGCGTTCCCAAGCAAGAGAAGTGGATGGCCCAGATGCGGCCGATGCTCGACGCACCGCTGCTCGTGGGTGTGGGCGCGGCGTTTGACTTCCACGCGGGACTCGTTCCGCAGGCGCCGAACTGGCTGCAGGAGGCGGGCCTCGAGTGGGCGTACCGGCTCGCCCATGAACCTCGCCGGCTGTGGCGGCGATACCTCCGCTACAACCCTCGCTTCCTGAGCGCGTTCGGCCGCCAGCTGGCCGAGCACCGGCGACTGCCCTAACCCGGCCGGCGCGGCGCCGGCACGCGCACCCCGCAACAATCCAGGCGTGCCAGACCACGTGAGCACGGCGGTCGTCATCCCGACCCGGGACCGCGCCGCATACCTCGACGTCACGCTCGCGTCCGTGGCGCCCCAGGCCCAGGCAGCTCAGGCCGAGCTGTTGGTCATCAGCGACGGGCCTGACCCCGCCACCGCGGCCGTCGCTGGCCGGCACGGCGCGGCGTTCTGTTCGCTTCCGCAGCCCGCCGGGTTAAATGCGGCGCGCAATGCGGCCGTGGCGAAAGTCGCCGCTGAGTTGATCGTGTTCGTCGACGACGACGTCACCGCGCCCCCCGGGTGGTTGGATGCGCTGCTCGCGGGCGTGAGCTCAGCGCCTGATCATGAGGTGTTTGGCGGGCCGATCCGGGCGCGGCTCGAGGGCGGTGGCCCGCGGGCCTGCGGGCGCGAGCCGGCTCCCATCACCACGCTCGATCTCGGCCCGCAGGATCGGGATGCGGAGTTCGTCTGGGGGGCGAATATGGCGATCCGCAGCCGCAGCTTCGAGCGCGTCGGCGCGTTCGAGGAATCGATCTTCGTTCGTGGCGACGAGGAGGAGTGGCAGCGACGCCTGCGGGCCAGCGGCGGGCGCATTCGCTACGTCGCCCGCGCGGGTCTCGATCACCGCCGGACCGCGTCCGATGCGACCCTCAGAAGCCTCTCCCGGGCGGCCTATGGACATGGCCGCGCCGCCCGGCGATTCGACGTGCGCAAAGGCACGGCGCCGCCGATCGCGGGTGAGCTGCGCACGCTTGCGGGCTGTGCCTGGCACACGGTGAGACGCCGGTGTGGGTTCGGCATCGTGTTCGGCGCGCACGCAGCAGGTCGGATCCGCGAGTCGCTGACGGACCGGCGATCGTGAGCGACCCCGCCGGCGATTTCATGTCTGGAACCAGCGGGCAGCTCGCCGGCATCCGGATGACCGCGTCGGCGATCCTGGCCGACGCGCTCGACGACGCGGTCGAGCTCCTCAGCGGGCAGGGCGCGCGGCTGCGCCGTGCGTCATCGGCGCTGCCACGGCGCAGCGTGCTGATCCTGGCGATCGAGCGCACCGACATGCCCAATCTGCTCGCGGGGGCACGGGTGGAACTGGACCGCTCGCGCCACGACGTCCGGTTCGCCAGTACGGTGGCGGGCGATCGCGGGAAGTTCGAGAACCTCAACCTGCTGCTGGCCGCGCAGCCGGCCGACGGATTTGACTGGCTGCTCGTGATCGACGACGACGTCGTCCTCCCGCCGCGCTTCTTGGACAACTTCCTGTTCCTCGCCGAGCGGTTCGACCTGCAGCTGGCGCAGCCCGCGCATCGTCACCGCTCACATGCCGCGTGGCAGATCACCCGCCGCCGCCGCGGTGTGGTTCTCCGCGAGACCGCGTTCGTCGAGATCGGGCCGGTATTCGCCTTCCGAGCGCCGGTGTTCGAAGCGCTTCTGCCCTTCCCCCCACTGCGCGTGGGCTGGGGCCTGGACGTCCATTGGTCCGCGATCGCCCGCGAGCACGGCTGGTCGATCGGCGTGGTCGACGCAACCGCGATCCGCCACGGCCTGCGACCGATCGCCTCGACCTACGACCGACAGGGGGCGATCTCGGAGGGTCGGCGCTTCCTGGCCGGGCGGCCGTACACGAAGGCCGCGGACGCGCAGCGCACGCTGGCCGCTCACCGCACCTGGCGGACACGGTGAAGGTCCTCATCCTCGCCGAGTACTACCCCCGGGCCGCAGACCCCTCGCGGGGGGTGTGGGCGCATCGCCAGGCGCTCGCGGCCCGGGACGCCGGGGCGCAGGTGCGGGTGCTCGTCCTCCACCGCCCGATCCCGCCACTGTCAAGCCTCCGCGAGCGTGACCTGGCCACAGCCTGGCAGGCGCTCCGACAGCCCGAGACGGCCGAGCTCGATGGACTCCAGGTCGAATATCTCCGCTACCTCTCCCCGCCGAGGCCGTGGAGCTACCGAAGTTGGGGCGCGTGGGCGGCCCCGGTGCTGGCCCACGCGCTGCGGCGGATCCACCGCAGCTACAAAGAGGACCTGATTCACGCCCACTACGCGGTGCCGGCTGGCGACGCCGCCCGGCGTGCGGCGCCCCGCACACCCCTGGTGATATCGGTACACGGCCACGACGTCTACGGGGAGCTGGCACGCCAGCGCAACGTCCGTGCCGCGCTCGCCCACGCCGACCTGGTCCTCGCCAACAGCCGGGGAACCGCCGCCCGGAGCGCGGCGCACGGGGCGCGTGAGACCAGGGTGGTGCACCTCGGCGCCCCCGTCCCGGCTCGTCCCCGCGCCGAGCCGGCTGTGCCGACGCTCGTCAGCACCGGGGACCTGGTGGCGCGCAAGCGTCACGAGGACGTGATCTCGGCGCTTGCGCTCCTGCGTGAACGGCAGCCCGGCCTGCGTTATGTGATCGTTGGGGACGGTCCCGAACGTGAACGGCTACGGGCTCTCGCCGCGCACCACGGCGTGGATGACCGGGTGGAGCTGCGGGGCCGTCTCCCGCACGAGCAGGCGCTGGCCGCCGCCGGGGAAGGTTCGCTGTTCGTGCTGCCGAGCGTCGACGAGGCGTTCGGCGTGGCGTATGTCGAGGCGATGGCCGCCGGGGTGCCGGCGATCGGTTGCCAAGACGAGGACGGCCCTGAGGAGATCGCCGCCGCCGGCGGTGGGATTGAGCTCGTGCCGTCCAGAGATCCGCAGTCCCTGGCCCGGAGAATCGACGTGCTGCTGCGCGATCCGATCCGCCTGCGTGAGCTGCGAAGCGCCGCCCGCGAGAATGTGCAGCGCTCGTTCACCTGGGAGCGCTGCGGCCGGAAGACGGTAGCTGCCTACGAGGACGTCCTGGCGGGTCTTGACCCCCCACAACGGCCCTAGACTGCGGCCGTTATTGCGAGCGAAGCCTCCCCCATCTCAGATCAGCATGGCTGCGAGCCCTACTACCCGCACAACCTGTTCGACCGCCTGACCCGGCAGTCGACGCTCGAGCACCACTATCGCCACATGATGGAGCGCGAGCGGACGCTGCTCTCACGCCGTCTCGGGTTGAAGGGCGGACGGATCCTGTCGGTGGGCGCGGGCTGGCATCCCGGACGGCACATGTTCCCCGCTCCCGCCTTCCATCTCACCGCGATCGACGCCGATCCCGCTCGCGTCGCCGGCGTGCTCGAAGCCGGCCGCGCCGACGCCGCCCTCCGCGGCCACGCGGGAGCGCTCCACGAGTTGCCCCCCGGCTCGTTCGACGTCGTTCTGTATCGACTCGTTCTGCATCACATCGCCTACCAGGGACCGCTCGCACCCGCGCTCGAGGAGGCCGCCCGGCTACTGACGCCCGGGGGCGCGCTGGTGGCAGTCGAGCCGGGGTCCTGGCACCCGGTCGGCCTCGCGCTGGCGCTCTCAAACCGCGCCGGATTGGCCACGCGGCTGCACGGCACCCCGGACGACATCCCGCTCTCGCCGCGGCGGCTGCTCCGTGAGTCACGCGCGGCCGGACTGGTGCCCGAGCTGCACGCGGTCACGTACACCTGGAGGCGGATGCCGCCGGTGCTGCAGCGGGCGCTGGCGCCGATCGACGCGCTCGGCTCCCGGCCCCGGGCGGCAGCGCTTGCCCACACGCTGCTGCTGATCGCGCGCAAGCCGGCCTGACCAACTCCGACACCGCTTTCGGACCCGGCCAGAGCCGGCGACTCCGAGCCGGTTCGTTGCTACGCTCGCCGCGTGTCGTCTCTCGCCACGGCGCTTCGCCGCGCCGCGCCCGGAGCACCCCGGGCGACACATTCAGCCCGCGCGCTCGGATTGCGCGTGAGCCCGGATATCGTCGTCGCACTGGCGCTGGCCGCCGGTCTGCTGCTGGTCGCGTTCATCACCGCCGGCGGGGTCGATCTCGCTTCGAACACGTGGACCGAGATCGTTCTCGTCCTACTCGCCGCGGGTCTCGCGGTCGCGCTGCTCCTGTACGCGCCGGCTGGACGTCGCTGGGGCGCCGCCAGCGCCGCTCTGTTCGCCGCCGTGGCGGCCCTCACCGCGGTCTCGATTTCCTGGTCGGTCCAGCCTGACGGCTCGTGGCTGGAGGCGAACCGGACGCTCTCATATCT
>CAXMLR010000387.1:0-1934 GCA_964194275.1 uncultured Solirubrobacterales bacterium | reverse complement strand
GAGATCGACGACATGATCACCACCGCGTACGTGGGCGGCATCTCGACGAGGAAAATGGGCAAGGTGACCAGGGCGCTCATGGGCGAGAACCTGAGCCGCTCGACCGTGAGCCGCGTCACGAAGGAACTCGAGGAGAACGTCGAGGCCCTCAAGAAAGCGCCGATCGAGGGCACGATCGTCTACCTCTACCTCGACGCGACGTTTCTCGACGCCCGCTGGGCCCGGACCGTCGAGAACGTCTCGGCCCTCGTCGCCTACGGCGTCGGGAAGGACGGCCACCGCCAGCTCCTCGCGATCACGATCGGCCCGGAGGAGTCCGAGGCGAGCTGGACCGACCTCCTTCGGCAGCTCCTGGATCGCGGCCTCAAGGGCGTGAAGCTCGTGATCGCGGACGCGCACGCCGGGCTCGCGAAGGCGGTCCGCCGCCTGCTGCCCGAGGCGCGGCAGCAGCGGTGCGTCGTCCACTTCATGCGGAACGTTCTGGCGAAGGCGCCGCACCGGCACCGCGCCCGGCTCGGCAAGCAGCTCTCGTCGATCTTCAGGGCGGACGGCCTCAAGGAGGCCCGCGCCCTTCACGAAGAGCTCAAGCAGGGCCTCGGGAAGCAGGTGCCCGAGTGCATGGAGGTCCTCGCCTCGGGCTTCGCCGCCGCGACCCAGTTCTTTGCCTTCCCGAAGGCTCACTGGCTGCGGATCCGTTCGACGAACGGGCTCGAGCGGCTCCACGGCGAGACGAAGCGCCGCATCCGCTCGATCCGCGCCTTCCCCGACCGCGCCAGCGCACTCCGTCTCATCACGGCGGTCGCGATCCAGGCCACGTCGACCTGGGCCGCCCGCTGCTACCTCGACATGTCCCAGGAGGTGAACCCGAAGGAGCTCGAGAAGGTCGCCTGAGAGGGCGATCACGCCGCCGACCCGCGCACCCGCCATCGCCCGCAAGCGGCCATCGGCGGCCACTGCCGTTTCGTCTCGCGCGGTCGTCGCGAGCTCGCAACCAAGTGAAAAGCACGTCCGAGACGAGGAGCTGACCAACTACGCCGAACTACACACGAATCGGGACTTGACCCTTCCGGGCCGCGAGGACGACGTTGACGAGACGGTCGTCCTTATATTGACGGCGGAGGTCGTCGGACGGTTCGTCTTTGAACATGCCGGTCACGATGCCTCGCCGGTCATCTTCGCGCGCGACCCACTCCAGTGTCCCGTAGCTCGCGTAATTGTCGGTCTTGGGGTCGATCGCGCCGTAGGTGAGGAGCGCACCGAAACAGCGCGACATCTCCTCTTCCGCGATGTGCTTGTCCTGCCCCGCAAGGAGAACGTCGTGCTGGAGATCGGGCCCCGAACGCTGGTAGGCGACTTCGCGCGGGATGCCGTAGCAGAGGACCGCCGCCTGCCGGTGCTCGTTCTTCGCAAGGCTGCTGAGGAGACTCACGTCTACGTTGCCGTCGCCGCGCTTGTTGAAGAAGCGGAAGAAGCGATCCTCGCCCTCGTCGCCGGTGCCCATGATGAGGACGCCGTAGTAGTTCTGGTCGCCACGCGCGACCGCCCGGTTGATCGCGAACGCCTTTCCGTAGGAGTCGAGGATCGTCGAGCGTATGCACGAACGGATCGACCCGCGCGCGACGATCGCGGCCTGGAAAAGCTCGCCGGAGATCCGGTTCTCGATACGGAGCCCCTTCGGGTTGTCGAGTGCCGGCTCCCACGCCTTCGTCCGGTCGCGGAATTGCGCCCACAGGCTGTCCACGTCGTTGGACACGTCGAGCTCGATGAGCTCGATCCCCTGGGACTTCGCAGCCAGCTGAGCGCACTCTAGCGACTTCGGGTTCGAGTGCGCGCCTATGTAGAGCGCGGCCACGTTCTCCTTGCCCACGGCGTCTGCCGCGACAGCGAGAGCGAGCGCGCTGTTGACGCCGCCGGACAGGCCGACGACCGCGACC
>CAXMLR010000386.1:0-4392 GCA_964194275.1 uncultured Solirubrobacterales bacterium | reverse complement strand
TGCTGCTGCTCGACGAGCCCTCGCTCGGCCTTGCCCCGTCGGTGGTGCAGACGGTGTGGGGCGCCCTGGAGGAGATCCGCCGCGGCGGGGTGACGATCCTGCTGGCCGAGCAGCGCGCGCAGATCACGGTCGCGTTCGCCGACCGCACGTACGTGCTCAACCGGGGCCGGATCACGATGGAGCTGACTCCGCGCGACGCCGGGAGCACCGATCGCATGGTGGAGGCGTACTTCGGATGAACGTAGCTCAGACAATCATCAACGGGCTGGCCCTGGGAGCGCTATACGCGCTGGTGGCCGTCGGGCTGGCGCTCGTGTTCGGGGTGATGCGGCTGATCAACTTCGCCCAGGGCGAGCTGATCACCGCCGGGGCTTATTCGCTCAACGTGACCAGTAATCTGCCGCTGCTGCTCAGCATCGTGATCTGCTTTGCCGTGTGCATCGGGCTGTCGGTGGCGATCGAGCGGCTGGCCTTCCGTCCGCTGCGAGGCGCGGCACCGGTGACCACTCTGGTGGCGACGTTTGCGGTGGCGTTCGCACTCGAGGCGGTGTGGCTGATCTCGTTCGGCACCAACGGCAAGCCGGCGGACGTGCTCTCCAACCTAAACCAGATCGCGATTCACGGATCGCTCAATCTCCGCTGGGTTACGATCATCGAACTGGTTGCCGGACTGCTCTTGCTCGGGGGGACCGCGCTGTTTCTGGCTCGCACCAACATCGGGCTGCAGATGCGAGCCTCGGCGGCCGATTTCCGCACTGCCCGCCTGCTCGGGGTACGCGCCGACGCGGTGATCTCGTTCTCGTTCGTGATCGCCGGGGTGATGGCCGCGGTGGTGGCGCTCCTGTTCACCGTGCAGCAGCCGCTCGTCACGCCCACCTTCGGCCTGGACATCACGATCATCGCGTTGGTGGGAGCGGTGGTGGGCGGAGTCGACCGGCTGTGGAGTGCCACGGCCGGGGGATTTGCCATCGGTTTTGCCACTTCGGTGCTCAACGACGTGTTGCCAGCCTCCCAGCAGCGCTTCCAGACCGCGTGGGTGTTCCTGCTCGTAATCATCGTGCTGCTGATGCGCCCCGCGGGCCTGTTCTCCTCGCGGCGCGGCTCTCCGGTCGAGCGCGTATGAGGCGGCTGCGTTCGCTGCAGACCCTGCTGGCCTCGATCCTGCTCCTGGCGATCGTAGCCCTGATCGGCAGCGGCGCCTCGGCCGGAACGCAGCAAAACTTCATCACCGCGCTGGTCTCGGCGACGATCGTGTACGGGCTCTACGTGTTCGTCGGTAACTCCGGCGTGATCTCGTTCGGCCACATCAGCTTTGCCGCCATCGGCGCGTTCGCAGCCGGCGTAATGACAATCCCGACGGGACCCAAGCACCTCGTGCTCCCGGGTCTGTGGTCATTCCTTGCTCAGCATTCGATCTCGAACTTCGCCTCGCTCGTACTAGCGGCCGCGCTGGGAGCGATCGTCGCGCTGATCGTCGGCTTTCCGCTCATGCGCTTGTCCGGTATCGCCGCCGGGATCGGCACGTTCGCCGTGCTTGAGATCAGTCACAACGTCCTCCAGCAATGGACCAAGATCGGGCCCGGACCGACGACGCTATCGCTCGTGCCCATCTCGACCGGGATCGGGCAGGCGCTGGTGGCGGCGATCGTCGCCGCAATCGTCGCGTTCGCCTATCAGTCCTCGCGGAGGGGGCGGCTGCTGCGGGCCGCCCGCGAGGACGCGGCGGCGGCCCGGGCCATCGGGGTCAACATCACCCGGGAGCGGCTGATCGCGTTCACGCTGTCCGGGGCCATCGCCGGGCTGGGGGGGGCGCTCCTGGTCCATCAGCTGGGCAGCATCACCACCGAGCAGGTCTACCTCGAGCTCACCTTCCTCACTCTCGCCATGCTGGTGATCGGCGGCTCCGCCAGCCTATGGGGCGCCACTGTGGGGGCACTGTCGGTGAGCCTACTCAGCTCATTCCTGAGCACGGCCGAGAACTCCGTCCACGTCGTGTTCTTCCAGTTGACGCTGCCTAACGGGGCCTCCAATCTGATCCTGGGGGTCCTGATGGCAACGATGCTGCTGTTCAGGCCGCTCGGGCTGACCGCCGGCCGCGAATTCTCGCTGGGTTTCGTGGGCCGGCTGACCGCCCGGGCACGAGCGCGATCACACCCCCAAACGCCCGAGGATTCCGAGTCCAGGAGCGAGAAGGTGCAGGAGGTCGAGCCGCGCTAGGCTCGTGATGAGCTCCCATGACCGCCGCTGACAAGCTCGCTGCCCTAGGTCCCACCGGTGGTCATCGGACTCTGGCCGAGCGCGCCTTCGCCACGCTGCACGAGGCGGTGGTCACCGGCGTGCTCGCTCCCGGTGAGCGCCTGCCCATCGAGGAGCTGGCCGAGAGCTTGGGGATGAGCCCGATGCCGATTCGTGAGGCGCTGCGCCTGCTGGACTCGGTCGGCCTGGTGGAGAACATCCCCCATCGCGGCGCGCGCGTGACCGAGCTCTCGATCGACGATCTGCGCGAGGTCTACGAGGCGCGGTTGGCGCTCGAGCCCCTCGCCGTCCGCCACGCGGCCGAGCAGTTCAGCGCCGAGGATAAGCGTGAGGCCCGCGAGCGGCTCGAGGATCACGTCAGGGCCTACCGCCGGCGCGAGCTGCGACTGATCTGGTCGACCCACACGGCGTTTCACTTCGCCCTCTACGAGGCGGCCCACTCCCGCTGGATGAGCCGCTTGATCCGGCCGCTGTGGGAAACCAGCGAGCGCTACCGCTTCGCCATGCTCCCGGTGCGCGTCAACCTCGACCAGCGCCGGCTCGAGCACGAGCGGATTCTCGACGCCTGCATCGCCCGCGAACCCGACACGGCGGCGCGCGAGCTCTACAACCATCTCGCCAATACGGCCAACCTGGTGGCCATCCAGATGGGAGCGAGCGAGCTGTTCGAACTGCACGGCAGCGCCGTCGGGCCGGCGGCCATCGCCTAAACGTGGCGGCCGGTCGCGCGCTGGCGCAGCGTCTTGACCATTTTGATCAAATGTACGAGACTGGCATGGCCGTGGATCTGACCCACACCAGCGAGGGTGACTAGCGCCGATGCTGCTTCGCGCGGTCGACTACGTCCGTCCCCACTCTCCGGGTGAGGCCGTTGAGGCGCTGCGCAGCACCGAGCACGCACGGGTGCTGGCCGGCGGGCAGTCCCTCATAAACGTGCTCAAGCACCGCGCCGCGGTGTGTGGGCTGCTGGTCGACGTCTCGCGGATCGAGGAGCTGCGCTTCATCCAGGTCGGCAGCGATGGCGGCGTGCGCATCGGCGCTGCCACCACATACGACGAGCTCGATCGCTCAGCCGAGCTGCGCTCGGCCAATCCCAAGATCGCCGAGGTGGCCGCAACGACCGTGGACCAGCAGGTGCGCTGCCGGGGCACGATCGGCGGCAACGCCTGCTACAACGACCCCTCCTCGAACTTCCCCCCGCTGCTCGTGGCGCTCCGGGCAACGATGCACGTGCAATCGGAGAGCGGCCGGCGCGAGGTTGCGGCCGAGGAGTTCTTCTTCGGCCCGTTCGACACCGCGGTGAGTCGCGGCGAGCTGCTGCACAGCATCGAGCTGCCACCCCTGGGCCAGAGCGCCGTCGGCTACAGCTCGATCCTGCTGGCCGAGGACTCATGGGCGCTGGCCCGGGCATGCGCGGTGATGAGGGGCAACGGGACCGTCGACGAAGTCCGCGTGGTCCTTGGCTGCGTCGGCCCTGCGCCGGTGCGGGCGCGCGCCAGCGAGCAACAGCTGCAGGGTCAGGCGCTGAACGCCGAGGTCATCGCAGCCGCCGCCCCCGCGGCCAGCGAGGGGCTGGCGCCGGTGTCCGACGTTCACGCCAGCGGAGAGTACCGCCGTCGGATGGCGGCCGTGGTGACCGAGCGCGCCCTGCTGGAAGCCAGCCAGCGATTGTCAGCGTGAAAGGAAAAGCACGATGAGCTCGGACGCAGGGGCGGTGCACGCCGTCGAGGTGACTGTCAACGGAGCGCCCTACTCCCGCCCCGCCTTGGCGCGGCAGCTGCTCGTGCACTTCCTCCGCGACGTCCTCGGCCTGCGCGGCACGCACATCGGCTGCGACACCGGCAACTGCGGTGCCTGCACCGTGATCTGCGACGGCAAGCTGACCAAGAGCTGCATGATGCTGGCCACCCAGGCCGACGGCGCGGAGATAACCACCGTCGAAGGACTGGCGCCCGAGCGTGGCGATCTGACGCCGCTCCAGCAGGCCTTCAACGCCGAGCACGGCGTTCAGTGCGGCTACTGCACGCCGGGCATGCTGATGTCGGCTGCGTTCCTGCTGGAACGGAACCCTTCGCCGAGCGAGCACGAGATCCGCCGGGCCTTGAAGGGAAATATCTGCCGCTGCACCGGCTACCA
>CAXMLR010000385.1:0-11295 GCA_964194275.1 uncultured Solirubrobacterales bacterium | reverse complement strand
CCCGCCAGGGCCGCCGCTGGCGCGAGCGCCCCGGCTCCCTCAGCAACGATGTGGGCCCGTGCGGCCAGCGCGCGGATCGTCGCGGCCACCTCGGCGATCGGCACGACGAGGCTGCCGTCGACCAGGGAGGATACCCGCGACCACATCGGATCGAGGACTCGGCGGCTGCCCGCGCCGTCGACAAACGACGGGCGATAGTCGACGTCGGTGGGCTCGCCGGCCTGCAGCGCGGCATGGAGCGCCGCCCCGGTCTCGGGCTCGGCGGTGTAGATCCGGGTCTGCGGGCGCAGCGAGCGGATCGCGCTGGCGATGCCGGCAGTGAGCCCCCCGCCGCCGTAGGGGATCACCACTGCGTCGAGGTCAGGGAGATCTTCGAGGATCTCCAGGCCGATCGTCCCGTTTCCCGCCATCACGGCCTCGTCCTGCACCGGGTGGATAAACATCCCGGGCATGCCTTCGAGCCGTCCGGTGACGATGACCTGCCACCAATCGTCGTAGGGCAGCTTGAGCACCCGGCCGCCGAGGCGTGCGATCGCCTCCAGCTTGGCCGCCGGCGCGTGCTCGGGCACGGCGATCGTGGCCGGGACACCGAGCCGGCGCGCCGACCAGGCGACCCCCTGGGCCATGTTGCCGGCGCTGGCGGTCAGCAGGCCCTCGTGCCATGCCGCCTCGGGGGCGGCACGGACCGCGTTGGTGGCTCCGCGAAGCTTGAACGAGCCGATCGGCTGCAGGCCCTCGAGCTTCAGATGGATCTCGGCCGGGGCGTCCTCGACGGCGAGCCTGACCAGGGGGGTTCGCACCACCGCCCCCCGGATGCGCTCGCGAGCCGCCTCGATCTCGGCTAGGGCAATCACAGGGCAGCACGCACCTCAGCCTGGCTCAGCACCAGCAGCCGCATCAGCGAAGCGATCGCTCGAGCTCGTCGCGGCTGAGCTGCACCCTCAGTGCCTCGGCGATCGGCGCGAGGTGCTCGGGCCGCCCGGGACCGACGACGATCTGGGTCACCCGACCGTCGGCCAGCAGCCAGGCCAGAGCCAGGCCGGCAAGCGAGATCCCACGCTTGCGAGCCGCATTTTCCAGCGCGCCAAGGGTGGCGAACGTCGCCTCGGAGAGGAAATCTCGGTATGGCTCCGGACGCTGGGTCATCCGCGAGCCCGCCGGGAACGGCTGTCCGCGGCGGTACTTGCCGGTCAGCCATCCTCCGGCCAGCGGGCTGAACACGAGGTAGGCAACCGAGCGCTCCTCGCACAGCGGCAGGACGCTGTCCTCGTCGCCGCGATCAAGCAGCGAGTGTGAGTTCTGCACCGCCTGCGGCGAGCCGGCGGCAAGCGCAAGGCTGAGCTGGTCGGCATCGAAGTTGCTCACCCCGTAGGCGCGGATCCGCCCGCCGTCCTGGAGCTGCTCGAACGCCGCCATCGTCTCCTCGAGCGGAACCTCCGGATCGTACTCGTGGGCAAGATAGAGATCGACCGCCTCCGCACCGAGGCGCTCGAGGCTCGAATGCAGCTGGCGCTCGATTCGTTCCGGGCGCAGGCCGCGGTCGGCCCCCGCGTACATCGGATTGAAGGTCTTCGTGGTTAGCAGCGGCCGCACTCCCCGGGAGGAGATCCAGCGCCCGATCGCGCGCTCACTGCGTCCGCCGCCGTAGGCGTCTGCGGTGTCGAAGTGCCGCAGGCCAAGCTCCCAGGCGGCGTCCATCAGCCGGAACGCCTCGTCGTCCGCAATGCCCTGGCCGAACAGCTCCGGGGCCGAGCCGATGCCGCCGAAGTTTCCGCAGCCCAGCGCGATCCGGGGCACGCGCAGATCCGAGCGGCCGAGGCGGCGCTCCGGGATGCGGAGCGGGGCAGCAGCATCGTTGACCGTCGCGGACATAGTTTATTTGATCGTATTTGCCAGCCCGGCCAAGGCCTCGCGGACGTCGGTCCGGAGGCGTCGGGGACAGCTACCGTCCGTGCGGTGGGTGGTTATGGCGCGGATCCCACAGCGGGATTTGTGCAGTCCGCTGGTAGGTCATCCCCCGCGGGTAGCTGATCAGCTCGACGAAGGTTCCAAACGGGGTCTTGAAGTAGTTGATCGTCTGGCCGGCCGCGGGGCCACTGGTGATCGGGAACGGGCCGAGGAGCTTGTGCACCCCCTTGGACTCCATGTAGGCGACGGCCTTGTGGATGTTTCGGACGTAGAAGGCGATGTGATGGGCGCCGTAGTCGGAGTTCTTGGCGAACCTGTGGCTCTGGCCGGGCGTCTCGTATTGGAACAACTCGACGTTGGGGCCGTTGCCGCCGCTGACCATGCGGATCTGGTCGATTACCGCTCGCCGGTCGACATCGACGAGATCGTGCATCAGCGTCCCGGTCGGGTCGCTGATGGGACCGAAGGTCAGAGGATTCCGGAAGCCGAGGACGTTTTCGAACCAGTGCGCAGCGGAAACGACATTCGGTACGGTGATCCCGATGTGGTCGATGCCGAGCAGCCCGGGTACGCTCGTCACGACCGAGTCCAGTCCGTTGACCTTCGGTGACCACAATGGCTTGACACCCGGCTTCTGGTAGGCCATGCCGTGGGGATAGCTGATGAACTCGAGGTAGGTGCCGAACGGCGTCTTGAAGTAGTTGATCGTCTGCCCGGCCGCGGGGCCGCCGGTGACCGGAAACGGACCTTTGAACTTCTCGACTCCCTTGCGCTCCATGTAGGCGACGGCGGCGTCGATGTCGGTGACGTAGAAGGCGACGTGGTGGCCTGACCAGTCAGAGTTCTTCGCAAAGGTCCGATTCTGGTGCTGGACGCGGTATTGGAACAGCTCGATGTTCGCGCTGCGCCCGATGCGCAGCACGGTGATTCGGTCGATCACAGCGTGCCGGTTGACGTCCAGCAAATCGTGCATCAGCGTCCCCTTGGGATCGCTGATCGGCCCGAATGAGAGTGGATGGGTTGCTCCCATCACGTCCCTGAACCAAGCAACCGCCTCGTCGATATTGGGCACGGTGAGCCCCACGTGGTCGGTCCCAACGAGCCCCAGCCTGCCGTTGGCGGCTCCGTGGTGGTGCCTTGCTTGCGCGAATGCCGGCTCCGTGCCAAGGACCGGCATTAGCGCCGCTGCCGCGGCGGCCTTCGCACCCATACCGACGATCTCACGTCGTCGGTACTTCGTCTCAAGTGGCCTGGCGTCGCGTGAACCCATGCGCTCGCCGGTGCGATCGCTGCCGTCCATCTTCCCTCCGATCCGGACGAGACGCCCATCACCGGTGTCGTTATAGAGCGGAACAATGATAGATCAGATATCAAATCCTTTCAATGGTCGGGGGCCCCGCGGCTCGCTACCGCCGCCGGTCGGCTGCGCCACGGCGCCTTGAACGCCGCCGCCCTACCTGCCGTCGGCGACTGGGTTACGCTCGACCGCCCCGGCGGCACGATCATCCAGGCCATCGCCGAGCGCCGGGGGGTGATCGCACGCGTCGACCCGCAGACCGGCGGGGAGCAGGTGCTCGCCGCCCATGTCGACGTCGCGTTCGTAGTTACCTCGGCCAACCGCGAGCTGAACGCACGGCGGCTCGAGCGCTTCGTCGCGCTCGTGGCTGCCGGCGGCGTCGAGGCGGTCGTGCTGCTCAACAAGATCGATCTCGCCGTCGAGATCGAGGCCGCGCTCGGGGGGATCCGCAGTGCTGTCGGCGGGCTCGTGCCGGTGCTACTGATCAGCGCCCTCGGCGGGGACGGACTCCAGGCTGTGCGCGCGGTGCTCGGGCCGCGGCGCACCGCCGTGCTGATCGGCGCCTCCGGGGTCGGCACGTCGACGCTCACCAACGCGCTGCTCGGGAGCGAACATCAAGCGACCGCTGAGATCCGCGCTAAGGACGACCGCGGCCGTCACACGACCGTCCACCGCGAGCTGTTCACGCTCCCGGACGGCGGTCTGCTCATCGACACGCCCGGCCTGAAGCTCCCGCGGATGACCGCGGATGCCGGTGTTGCGCCGTTCGACGAGCTCGCCGTGCTCGAGCGGGAGTGTCGCTTCGCCGACTGCGGTCACGGATCCGAGCCGGGCTGCGCGGTTCAGGAGGCGGTCGCCGAGGGCCGGCTGGACCCGGGCCGGCTCGAGGCGGCGCGCCATCTCGAGCGGGAGGCGGCGTGGGCGAAGACCCGCTCCGATCCGGCTGCTCGCCGCGCGCGCGAGCGGGAGTGGCGGCGGACGATCCGAATGGAGCTGAACGAGAAGGACAGGTGGTGAGCTCACCGACAACCAACTCGACGCAGTCCGCCGGCTCGCGGCTTCCCGGTTCTGCGCCGGACGCGGCCCTCGCACAGGTCCTCCCCCGTCTGCAAAAGCACCCGGGCCACCAGGTGGACGCGCTCCGAACGACCTCGGCTGAACGCCAGCGCCCGCCCGGCGCCATCAGCGGGCCCGAACGGTGAAGCTTCCCTTCGCAGACTCAAAATGGTCCGGTCGTCGACACGTCGACGCGTCGACCCTCACTTGAAAGCTGTACGTACCCGGGCGCAACCTCATCGCGATCACGAACGCCGAGAGCTGCCCCGAACGCCTTCCGCCCAGCCCGCAGCCGCCATCAGCGATTGCGGCGCCTCCGCCCGGACCAAGCTGCATGTAGCGCTCGGAGACGATCTGCCCATCAGCATCACGCGCCCGTATCTGCAGCGCGGTATAAGGACGAGGTGCCCCGGAAGGCCGGAATCTGCCGTAGCGCACGGAAACGATCTGGAGATCCGCGCCGGGCTTGGCCGGAGCCGGAGCCCGATGCGGAGGCGACGGCGCGGCCGAGCCGCTGGCAGCACACCCCGTGCTGGTCAGGGCCGCGGCCGCCATTGAGACAGCGACCAGGGCAAGGCGACAGATCGTGTTCGTGTTGTGTCCGGGGCCAGGCCGACCGTTTCCGTCGGCGCGTTGGGGCGAGCGGGGAGGATGGCTCATCAGAATGATCATCTTCGCTCCATTACGCAAGAACGCGGTTTCCATCACGCAACCGATGGCGCGGACGCGGCCCCGACTCGTTCCGGATCGGTGCCTGAGATGTCGAGGAGTCGGGTGGAGTTACCTCGCGCCAGGAATAGCGAACACACCTGGCTCGCGCCACCGGGCATGTCGTGCGTGGCCCGCAATACATCTGCTCGCATCGAACTCGCAACTCCGGCGCAGCTTCAGAGCGCGGCGCCTGACTGGCCGGCCTCGCAGACAGCCCCATCACCGCTCAAGCAGCCCGACGAACTCGCGGCATGGCCGCTTGCACGAACCAGCGGCCACGAAGACGTCAGCCGTGACGACTCTGCTGTTCTCCGCCAGCGCCGCCGTGGTGGACGGCACCCTCGGCCGAAGGCGGTTCGGATAGCCCCGCGACCGGCGGCGGGTGTGCCGGGCATGGACGTTGAGATCGGAGGTGGAAGTCCTGTCCCGGGGCCCTGATATGGGGAACCCGACACTGAAGAGGCAGGGGCGCGGCCGGGAATTGACCGGGCGATCCCAGTGCGGCTGGTTGCGCTGCGGGGTTTCCGTGAGGGGGCTGGAAGAGGCCATAGGTGTGTCGTGGTGGCGAAACGAAAGTGAAGCGCCGTAAGGCGTTCCTTGGTGGGCGAGCCGTCCCGCAGCGGCGATGCCCTGTTCCTGTCGATGCCGAGGGCGTAGTGGCGACGCGATGACGACAAAGTCTCAGCGTTTCACCTTGGGAGATCTGCTGGGTTCCGGCCGGGTTCGGCCGATAGGCCGGAGAACGAGAGGACGACGACTCGATGGCCCAGCAGAAGTCCGAGGACCGCGTACTCGTGGCTTGTCGCGAGCACTCGGTGAGCCACTACCTCGTGCCGTCGAGCCCGCGTACATCGCCGACCCGTTAGCCGCCCGCGGGGGGCTCACCCCCAGTATGGGCGAACACCTTGTTGACGATCTTCCACTCGCCGCCGATGCGGGCCAGTGAGAAGAAGTCAGTAAACGACACGCTACCCCAGTAGCCGTCCTCCTCGACCACGGCCGTGGCGACGTCATCGACCTGCTCGACGGAGACGATCCGAGCTTGATAGCTGCCGTCGGCGTCGGCGGGCTGACCGTCGGCCATCGCGAAGAACTCGCCGATCGGCATGTCATAGCGCTGGCCGCTGACGCTCCCGAACATCCGCGCGTCCTCGTGGAACGCCTCCTTGAGCTTTGCGACGTCCCCGGTGCGCGCGCCATCAATGTATAGCTGCACCACACCGGAAATCTCGTCGTGTTCCTGGCCTGTTGGTGGCATCGCCGGTCCTTTCACTCGTGGTCAGGCGACGCTACATCCTCACGGCGCGACCGGCAACCCAACGCAAGTGCGACCCGATGCAGGCGGCTCGAGTAATCCCCTACCCAGCTCAGGCTCGGGGACCGAGCCCGCTCATGCGTCCCGGGTTGTCCTCAGCTTCCGCTCGACATGCCGGTAGTCCCACGATCTCGCCCGCCGAGGGACCATCTGGATCGTCGCATCTTCGTTGGATAGCGCGCCCTGCACGGGCGCAAGGGCGAGTTCGCCCTCGGCCACGTACCTGAGGTGAACGCCTCGGTTCAGAGCGCGCGAGTCGGGCTCCCGGATGACGCCGGCCTCGCCCGCGAGCATCACGCCACAAATGTCAAATCCCCCACCGCGCGCATCGATCATCACCGTCACGCGGGGATCGCGCTCAATGTTTCGAACCTTCCGCTGCCCGTCCTTCGTTGCTATCAGAATCGCATCACCGTCCCACGAGAACCAGACCGCGACTAGATGGATGGTCCCGTCCGGATTGAGCGTGCCAAGACTCGCTACAAGCGGGGACGCCAGAAGCTCCCGTACGACATCGGTCTCAAGGATGGCGCGAACGTCACTCAAATCAAAAACCGCGTTCAGCGTACCGTCTCCGGCCGGCGTCGACCCTGCCATCCGGCGTTTGACGCCGACAGCTCGTGCGCGCCGACAGGGGATGCGGTCCTCTCGCGGGCGTCTCGGCCGGCGGCAAGCACACGGTTCGTTGACGCGGAGACCGAGCGAAGCGGGACACGGGACGCTCTCATCGGCAAGGAGCCGTGTCGGCACGCGGGCGACCACGGCAACGAAGCAAGCGCGCTTCCGGGATCCGCCGACCCCTTCAAGGATGGCAGTAACCCCAAAGGGGAGCCGGCCGGCGATCCGAACTCGCGGTGGTTTGAGTACTCGTTCCCAAGACGATGGCAACCCCGCGTTCCTAAACTTCGGTGTCGCTCGCGGCGGCTCTCCTCCGTGGTTAGCATGCGGGGGATGACTGAGCTGATCGACGCCGATTCCTTCAAGGTGTTTGAGGCGGCGGGATGGGAGCAGCGGGCCGCCAGCTACGACGAGTTTGTCGGCCAGATCACGTCCACGGTGATCGAACCGTTGCTCGAGGCGGTCCAGGTTGGGCGCGGCGATCGGGTGCTCGACCTGGCTACCGGCCCGGGTTACGCGGCCGCCCGTGCCGCCGGGAGAGGCGCAGACGTTGTTGGGGTGGACATAGCCGGGACGATGGTGGCTCTCGCCCGTGAACGCCATCCAACCCTGGACTTTCGGCAGGCGGACGCCGAGGCACTACCGTTCCCGAACGCGTCGTTCGACGCGGCGGTCGCCAACTTCTTGGTCCTCCACCTCGGACGACCGGAGCGGGCGGCCGCTGAGTTCGCGCGCGTGCTGGTGCCTGGCGGGCGGCTTGCGTTGACCGCCTGGGATGTGCCCGGGAAGGCTCGTTTCCTCGGGGTCTTTCTCGATGCGGTCGCGGCAGCCGGAGCGACCCCGCCCGGGGACGTGCCTCAGGGTCCCGACTTCTTCCGCTTCTCGCGCGATGAGGAGTTTGCGGCGCTGCTCGGCGGGGCGGGGCTCGACAACGTCGAGGTGGAGACGATCACGTTCACCGTTGCGACATCCTCCGCAGACCAGCTCTGGGAGGGGCTGCTCGGCGGGTCGGTGCGAACCTCAGCCCTGGTTCTCCGCCAAACGGACGAGACCCAGCGACGGATCCGAGTTGCGTTCGATCGCGCGGTCGGCGAGTACCGGACGGGCGACGGTCTGGAGCTTCCCGTCTCGGTCAAGCTTGCGGCGGGGCGCAAGCCCGTCGGCTGATCGGTCCGCTACTCCTTGAGACGCCAACGCTGCCGCTCGGCTAGATCCAACACTCTCGATCTCCTCATGGGAACCTGCTTCGGTGCCGGCCTCGCGAGCTCGGCCGTTATAGGCGCGCGCCTGCTTCGTCGCCGTGGCGGCCAACATGCCGACACTCTCCTTGCCGATCAGAGCAGTCGCGTGTCCCGCTCCGCTCGTCCCCGCATGAAACGCCTGCTTCGCCGCTCAAGCAGCTACGCCGGACGAACTCGCGGCGTTGCCGCCTTTCACGCAGGCCGAGCCGTCTGCCGACGCGACTTCTGGCCGCTCCGGCCTTCTCCTTCTGCTCGGCCGGGCCAAAAGCGGTAGCCGTCCAAGCGGCTGCTCTGCCGGCGACTGAAAGCGGCCGTCGGTCAGAGCTCGGCGAGGCGCTTTTTGATGAAGCGCCGGTCGGGCTCGCGGGAAGCGAGCTCGAGCGCCCGCTCGTACGCCCGTCGGGCTTCCTCGGAGCGGCCGAGTCGGCGCAGCAGCTCGGCTCGTGTGGAGTGCAGGTAGGTGTAGGTGGAAAGTGCCGGCTGCAGCCGGTCGGCGAGCACGAGCGCTTGAGCGGGGTCCCCCGTCTCGGCGATGGCGACGGCGTGGTTGAGCTGGACGATGGGAGAGTGCGTGAGGCGCACCAGCTCGGCGTAGAGCGCGGCGATCTGCAGCCAGTCGACAGGGTCGACGGGCCCGCAGCGAGGCGATCGCGGCCTGGATCACGTAGGGGCCGCGGCCGCGCAAGGCGATCGCCCGGTCAAGCACGCTCTGTCCACTGGCGGTCTGGTCGTGGTTCCAGCCGGCCGCGATCCTGCTCGCCGAGCAAGATGATTTCGGCGGCCGGGTTGAAGCGGGCGGGCCGGCGGGCGTCGTGGAGGAGCATCAGCGCGAGCAGGCCGGCCGGTTCGGGCTCGTCGGGCATCAGCTGCACGAGGACCCGGCCGAGGGCGATCGCTTCCTCGGCCAGCTCGTTGCGGCCGCCGTAGCCTTCGTTGAAGATGAGGTAGATGACCGCCAGCGCCGCGGCGAGGCGGTCGGGAAGCACGTGGGCGGCAGGCACCGCGAACGGGATGCCGGCGCTCTTGATCTTCGCCTTGGCACGTGAGAGGCGCCTCTTCATCGCCTCCGGGGCGACGAGAAACGTCGCGACGATCTCCTCGGTGCTCAGACCACCGAGGGCGCGCAACGTCAGCGCGACCTGCGCGTCGGACCACCTCGGCAACGCAGCATGACCCCTCGCCGGCGCGCACGCGGCTATCGCCGCTCCGGCTCGCCCTACGGGCTGACCTACGCAACGACAGCCGCGTCCCTGCCCGTTACTGTCACCTCACCAACACATTGTTGCGAGGACCGGTTGAGCCCAAGCTGAATAGTCCCGCGACTGTGATGCCAGCCGCGATGGCGGACGGGGCCCCGTGTTGCTGACAAATAGCTTGGATTTGCAGGGATTTCTGATGGGCACGGCTGGGCTTGAACCAGCGACCTCTCGCGTGTGAAGCGACCGTGCGGGTCCGAGCGTCGGGTGGCACGGGACATCACGGACATCTGGCACATGGAGCTCAGTCGCGACCCACTGTGTCGGGCCGGAGCCGCGTGGCGCGGGTATGAGCGTGGCGCTGACCGCGGCCACGCGGCCGGTGAAGGCGATGGCGGTCTCCGGCGAGACGCCCAAGCGCGAGCTGGCGCAGATCCTCGCCGACTACGAGTCGGGCAAGATCGACGTGCTGGTCAACGCGCAGCTGCTCGCCGAGGGGTGGAACAGTCCGCGCGCGACGATCTGCATGCACCTCGCGCCGACTGCCTCCAAACGGATCTACCAGCAGCGCGTCGGCCGCGTCACCCGCCGCCATCCGGGCAAGGAGGCGGGGATCGTCATCGACTTCGTGCACCCCGCGACCAAGCACGACGACCCGGTCGTTACATTGCATTCGCTGCTGGATCGGGACGTTTACCGGGGCGGCGCGATAGTCGTCGGGCCCGTCCGTCGCGGCCGTGGCCGCCGGGTACGGGTGGAGCGACGTGTGCTGCCCGTGACGCCGGATCCCGAGCGGCGGGCCGAGGTATTCGAGCGTGAGCTGTGGCGGATCGCCGTCGACCACCTCGACTACGGCGAGCAGCATGTGTGGGCGGCGCTGGCGGGCGCGCGCGTCGCGCCGAACGGCTGGCGGCGCGCCAAGGCCATGCTCCACTTCGACCGCCAGGGCGAGCTCAAGCGTCGCTTCCTGCTGACCGCGCTACAGCGCAACCGCAACGCGCAGCTGCGGTTGCGGGCACTGCAGGAGATCGCCGCCGGGCGTGACGCGGAGGCCTTCGACACCGCGATCGACATGATGGCCGGCTGGCCGCGGGACGAGCGCCGCGAGGGCGTCAAGATCATGCTGACCGCGCTCGCCGAGCGTAGGATCGGCCGGCGTGACCAGGCGAACGCCTGGATCTGGCGGCTGGCGGAATACACGCGTGAGGTGCACGAGGAGTATGCGGTGCAGCGCTGGCCGGAGACCAAGCGGCTGCTCGGGCTGCTGGTCAACTCGAGCGGTGCCGCGCATGCCCGCAATGCGCGCCGGCTCGTCCACGCCACCCGCAAGGAGGATCGCCGGCTGTCGGCGGCGTTGCTCGCGGCTGCGCTGGCGCACACGCCCGAGGCCGAGGAAGCGCTGCGCGGCGCCCGTACGCGGATGGCGCGCAAACCCGCCGCGCTTGCTCGTGAGCTGCTGCGCAACTTCCCCAAGGGCCGCCGCGGCAACAAGAGCCGCCGGCGACGCAAGACCGCGGTCGGCGAGGGCGGCGCCGAGCTCGCGGCGCCCGCGCCGGCGAACGCGGTCGACGACGACGACCTGCTCGACGACGACATCGATGATGCCGGCGACGACGATGGCCTCGACGAGGGGCCGACGGACGGCGTGATCGACGAGGCGCTGGAAGAGAACGACGACGACATCGACGACGACGTCCCGCTCGACGACGATGCGCGCGGTCGGATCGATGAGTCGGTCACCGAGGCGCTCGACGAGGACGAGCCGGCGCCCGTCCGGCGGCGTCCGCGGCGGCGGCCATCGCGGCGCGCCGGCGAGGCGGCGTAGCGCTTCGACGCCGATCCGCGGCGCAGAACCCTAATCCTAACCGGAGGTCGGCCGCTCACCCGGAGGGTCGGCCGAGGTGGACCTCGCCCGCGTCGAGCGCGAGCCGCTCGCCGGCGTCCGTGACGACG
>CAXMLR010000384.1:0-2927 GCA_964194275.1 uncultured Solirubrobacterales bacterium | reverse complement strand
TCGCCCCACTGGGCGCCGACGATCACGATTCCCGGCATGGTGATCAGTGTACGTGGGCGAGTGGTTGCACCAGCGGTACGGTTTCGGGCATGGATGACGAGCCAGATACCCAAGAGTTGAAGGCCGAGCAGCTCAAGCGGGCCACGCGGGAGGAACTGCTCGCGCAGGCCTCCGAGGAGCAGGAGGAAGTGGCACAGCATGAACGGCGGGCCGACAAGGCCAAATACCTGAGTGAGAAGCTCGAGCAGCGGGACGCTTCCGAGCGAGAGCTGGAGGACTGAGTCCTCAGGCGAGCCGGAGCTCCGGAGGAATCCTCAGGCGAGCCGGAGTTCCATCCGCCGGTCGTGCCCATGCAGCGGCAGCTGCATGCACATCTCGGTCAACCGGGAGACCGTGCGATCTGAGATCTGAGCGCTCAGCTGGTCGTGGTCAAGGTTGGTCGTGATGACCATCGAGCGTTGGTCCTCGTAGCGTCCGTTGACGATCGAGTAGAGCTCCTCCAGCACCCAGTCGGTCGTCCGCTCGGCGCCGACGTCGTCGACATGCAGTAGGTCGACGGCAGTTAGGCGGTCGAGCAGGTCGACGTGAGAGCGCTCGGCGCGGTGCGTGTCGCGGATCTCGTTGAGCAGGCGCGGCAACGAGTAGATCGCGACCGAGCGCCCAAGCTTCAGCGCCGCTTGCGAGACCAGCATCGCCAGTGTGGTCTTGCCGGTTCCGGTGGGTCCCACGAACCACAACCCGCGCCCGGCGTCGAGGTTATCGTCGAGCCGATCGACGAACTTCTGCGTCTCCTTGACCACTGCGCGCGGTTCGATGTCGACCACGGGAGCCCGCTCGAACGACCCATCCCGGTAGCGACGCGGGATCACGGCGGACAGGCTCCGCGCCTTGGCCTGCGCCACCCGCTGGGGGCGGCAGCGACAGTCGTAGGCGGTGTTGGTGGCGTCGTCGTAGAGGAACCCGGAGCCGTCGCACAGACTGAACGCGCAATCGCTCATGCCGCGGACCGCGCGCCGGCAAGGGCGCTCATGCCGCGAACCGCTCGCCGGCGTAGTTCATGAACTTCGGGTACTCCTTCTGGAAAGTCAGCACGACGTCGCCGACTGCGCCGTTGCGGTGCTTGGCGATGATGATGTCGGCCTCACCCGGCCGCTCTGACTCCTTGTTGTAGTACTCGTCGCGGTAGATGAACATGACTAGGTCGGCGTCCTGCTCGATCGCGCCGGAGTCGCGCAGGTCCGACAGCACCGGTCGCTTGTCTCCACCGCGCTGCTCGACCCCACGGCTCAGCTGCGATAGCGCGATCACGGGAACGTTCAGCTCGCGCGCCAGTCCCTTCAGACCGCGGGAGATCTGGCTGACCTGCTCCACCCGGCTCTCCACCCGGCCTTCGTGGCGCATCAGCTGAAGGTAATCGACGATCACCAGGCCCAATCCGCCCTCGATCTGGTGATGCAGGCGCCTCGCCTTGGCCCGCACCTCGAGCACGCCGGTGTCGCTCGAGTCATCGACGTAGAGCGGCGCCTCGGCCAGCCGCTGGCACGCCTCGAGGATCTTCGGCCAGCGCTGCTCGGCCACCTTGCCCCGTCGCAGATCCTCGCCCTTGATCCGTGCCTGCGAAGCGACAAATCTCTGAGCGAGCTCGGATTCGGACATCTCCAGCGAGAAAAGGGCCACGGCGTGGCCGGCCAGCACCGCGTTCTCAGCCACGTTGGCGACCAAGGCGGACTTACCCATCGAGGGTCGCGCGGCGATGATGATGAGGTTGCCGGGCTGAAAGCCCCCTGTCTTCTCGTCCAGGTCCTTGAACCCCGACGGCGTGCCGGTTAGCGCCGTCTTCAGCACCGACAGGCGGTGCAGTTTGTCGGTCTCCTCGTGGAGGATGTCCGCGATCGAGCGGATCTTCTTCTGGCGGTCGTCGTGAGCGACCTCGAGCATCGCCCGCTCTGCCTGCTCCACGAGCTCACGCGCCGGCGCCTCACGGGAGAGGACGCTGGCCTGGATCTCGTATGAGGCGGTCAGCAGCGCACGCATCTGCGAGTGATCACGCACGATCCGCCCGTAGTCCCGTGCGTGCCCGGCGGCCGGCACCCATCCGGCCAGCTCCTCGATCGCATCAGGACCGCCGATCTCATCGAGCTTGCCGTTTTGGCGCAGCGTCTCGGCGACCGTGAGGTGGTCGATCTTCCGGTCGGTTTCGTGCAACTCGAGCATCGCCGCGAACACCGCCCCATGCTGCTCGCGGTAGAAGTGCTCGGGCCGCAGGTGCTCCTCGACGAGCAGGGCGAACAGGTGCCGCTCATCGAGCAGCACGGCGCCGAGGACCGACTTCTCCGCCTCCAGATTGTGCGGCGGAACGGCGATGTTCTGGACTGCGCTCATCTCGGAGTCGAGTCTAGGTTGGCGACAGGCGGCCCGAATCGGAGCTTCCCGCACACAGCAAGAAGTTCGCGCTCCGGCGGTGAGCCGATGTCCGCTGGACGGCGGGGGCGGTTGGGCTGGGCGAGACGGGCGGGGGCCGCCCAGCGACGCTAGGCCGCGACGACCATCGTCTTGACCGTCGCGGTCACCTCGTCCTGAACTTCGATCACGACCATGTAGGTGCCGACGTTCTTGATCGGATCCTCCAGATGGATCTTGCGACGGTCGACCTTGATGCCTCTAGCATCGCGGATCGCGTCGGCGATGTCCTGCGTGGTCACCGATCCGAACAACCGTCCGTCATCGCCGGCCTGCTGCGCAATCGTGAGGACGGTACGACTGAGCGTCGCAGCGTTCTCTTGGGCGCGCTCCTGCGCCTCACGTTCGGCGCGCTCCGCGCTCTCCCGTCGCCGCGTAGCCACATCGATCGAGCCCTTGGTGGCGGGCTCGGCGAGCTTGCGCGGCAACAGAAAGTTGCGGAGGTATCCGGCGGACACGTCCACCAC
>CAXMLR010000383.1:0-8966 GCA_964194275.1 uncultured Solirubrobacterales bacterium | reverse complement strand
CATGAGCGTCATTTTCTAACCAACGTGATGCTCGACGAGCCCGGGATCCTGACCGCCGCTCAGTCCCATCCCGACGCGTGCGCGGTGCTGCGATGGGGCAAGCGCCTGGCGGCGGTTCGTGTGACGCTGAGCACCACCGACGCCGAGCTGCTCGGGGATCTGCTCGAGGACGCGTGGGAGCGCAAGGGCGGTCGGCGCTGACAGGTCTTGACAGAAACATATCGGTGCGATATATCTGCATGCGACATGTCCGACCCCGATTCCCTCCCGGCCGCCACTTCCGTCGCCAACGGCGCCGCGCTCGGGCCCACGCCCCTCACAGCCACTGGGCGCGTGATTCTGGGCATGCTCGGGTTGGGCCGCGAGACCGGCTACGACATCAAGCAGTTCGTCGATCATTCAACGCGACACTTCTGGGCCGCCAGCTACGGACAGATCTATCCGGAGCTTCGGCGATTGAGGGGGGATGGTTTGGTGAGCAGCCGCTCGGAGCCCTCCGGCGGCCGCAATCGGACGGTGTACCGGCTCACCGAGGCTGGACACGCCGCGCTGAACGACTGGCTCCTCGGGACTGACCCGCCGGCGTACGAGCTGCGCGACGAGGGGATGCTGAAGCTCTTCTTCTCCGACCTGGCCAGCCCGGCGGCAACGGCGCCCAATGCGTTGCGGATCGAGCACCTCCGGGCCATGCGGGCGCGCCAGGAGCAGAAGCTCGACCAGCTGCGGGCGCTCGAGCCGTGGGCCCGAAAGGGACCATCCGGCCCGTATCTGACGCTGCAACTGGGGATGGGGATGGCGGAGTGGTTTATCGGATGGAGTGAAGCGGCCGAGCGTCGCCTGGACGCAGATCTCGAGCAGGAGTAGCCAGATGCTGAGCAGACTCGCCGGGTTCCTCTATGCCCGACGCCGCCGGGTGGTGTTCGTCTCCGTGCTCGGCGCGGCGCTCTCCGGCGTGCTCGGAGCCGGTGTGGCCAAGCACCTGAGCCCGTACGGGGCGAACGACCCCGCGACGCAGAGCGTTCAGGCGATGAATCGCTATCAGGACGCCACGGGCCACCAGATCGATGCCGGCGTGGTGGCGCTGGTCAGCTCGGGAGACGTCCGCACGGCCTCTGCACAGCGCCTGGTGACCGAGGTCGCCCAGAAACTGAGAGCGCAGCCCGACGTCGCCCGCGTGGTCAGCTTCTACGACCTGCGCAACCCGGCGATGGTCTCGCATGACGGGCGCTCGACCTACGTGCTGGGCTACTTCAGGCCGCTGTCGGATTCGCGGATCAAGGACGACGCCACGGCGGTCCAGACCGCGTTCACGGGTCAGGCGGACGTTCGGCTCGGAGGCCAGGCGTTCGCCAACGCGCAGGCCAACACGCAGGTCAGCCACGATCTGGCCCACGCCGAGCTGCTGGCCTTCCCGTTCATCTTCCTGCTGTCGCTGCTGTTCTTCCGCTCCCTGGTAGCCGCGCTGCTGCCACCGCTGCTCGGCGGGCTGGCGATCGTCGTCACCTTTCTGGCCTTGCGGATCGTCTCGAGTTTCGCCGACATCTCGGTGTTCGCGCTCAATCTCGTGACCGGCCTCGGCCTCGGTCTGGCGATCGACTACAGCCTGTTCATGGTCTCGCGCTATCGCGAGGAGGCCGCGGTGGACGGGTTTGGTCTGCGGCCGCTGGTGCGGACGATGCAGACCTCCGGGCGGACGATCCTCTTCAGCTCGGTGACCGTCGCCGCCGCGATCGCTTCCCTGGCCATCTTCCCGCAGCGGTTTCTCTACTCGATGGGCATCGCCGGAGCCATGGTCGCGCTGCTGGCCGCGGCGCTGGCACTGGTCGTGCTGCCGGCCTTCCTTGCCGTCCTGGGACCCCACGTCAACGCGCTGGCGCCGAAGCGATTGGCGCGGGCGGGGCAGCGCGACGCCATCCCGACCGAGGAGGGCGCCTGGTACCGGCTCTCGCAGATGGTGATGCGCCGCCCCGGCGCCATCGCGCTGGTCTGCACCGCAGCCCTGGTCGCGCTCGGGATCCCCTTCGCCGGAGTCAAATTCATCTCGGTCAGCGCAACTGTGCTGCCGCACAGCGCCAGCGCCCGGCAGGTCGACGACGCGCTGAACCATCAGTTCCCGCCGAACCGGACATCGCCAGTCCAGGTCCTGGCCGGCGCCCCGGCCGGCTCGCCGCCGGTCCGCAGGCTGGCGCTCCGGCTCGCCCGGTTGCCGGACGTCGCCTCGGTGGCGCCGGCCCAGCCGGTCGGACCGCGCAATTCGCTGATCGCAGTCGCGTCGCTGGGCGCACCGCTCAGCGCCACCACGCAGGAGCTGGTCCACGCGGTTCGGGGATTGCGCGTGCCGTTCTATCTCGGCGTGGCCGGGCAGACCGCGGCGTTCGTCGATCTGGAGCACAGCCTCAGGGCCCACCTCCCAGTCGTCCTCGCCGTGGTGGTCGCCGCAACGCTGATCGTGCTGTTCCTGATGACCGGCTCATTGGTCCTGCCGGTCAAGGCGATCCTGATGAACGCGCTCAGCCTCAGCGCCGTGTTCGGCATCCTCGTGCTGATCTTCCAGGACGGCAACCTGCAGGGGCTGCTCGGGTTCACCAGTCAGGGCGCGCTCGATGCGACTCAGCCGATCTTCATGTTCGCGGTGGCCTTCGGGCTGGCCACCGACTACGGGGTGTTCCTCCTCTCCCGGATCAAGGAAGCGCGCGACGCCGGAGCCTCCGACTCCTCCGCGGTGGCGATCGGCCTCGAGCGGACGGGCCGGATCGTGACCGCGGCCGCGCTGCTATTCGCGGTGGCCATCGGCGCCTTTGCAACGTCCAAGCTGGTGTTCATCAAGGAGCTGGGGCTGGGTGCCGCGCTCGCGGTCCTGATCGACGCATCGATCATCCGGGCGCTGCTGGTGCCCTCGTTGATGGAGCTGCTCGGCGCGGCCAACTGGTGGGCGCCCACGCCGCTGCGGCGTCTGCACGAGCGCTTCGGACTGCGCGAGGCGCCGACGAGCTCAGACGGCGCGCAGGTCGAGCCTGACCTGCCGGTCGGCGCTCAGTGACCACTTCCCACGCTGCCAGCCGATCCGAATTCCGTCGGCCAGCCGTACCTTCGCCTGCCCGAGGTGCGGCTTGCCCCACAGAGTCGCGACCATCATTGCATAACGATCGACCCGGCGGCCAGCAATATCGCCGCGATCCGTGCCTCCCAGAAGCCTGGTTTCCAGCCCGTAGGAGTGATGCGCTGCTACGAACGCGACACTGACGAGCGCGGCTGCCACGACGGCCTGCTGATGGAGTTCGTGGTCGAACGTCGGGACTGACGCTCACCCGCGGGGGCCCGATACCCTCGACGATGATGCCGGCCACCAAGATCGAGTTTCGCGGTGCGGTGGTGGCGGTCACCGGCCCGGCTCGGGGCATTGGCCCCGCCACGTGAGCACCAATCGGCTCGAGGCGTTTTCCGACGGCGTGCTGGCGGTGGCGATCACGCTGCTGGTCCTGGACATTCACGTCCCGGAACCGGGACGCGGTGGCCAGAGCCTCGCCGACAACCTGGCGCACGCTTGGCCCAACTACGCGGCGTACGTGACCTCGTTCGTCACCATCGGAATCATCTGGATCAACCATCACGCGATGATCGGGCGCCTGCGCAAGGCCGATCACACGATCCTCGTGTTGAACCTGTTTCTGCTGCTGAGCATCGCCATCCTCCCGTTCGCCACGTCGCTGATGGCGCGCTACCTCCAGCAGCCACACGACCAGCACCTCGCGGCGGCGGTCTACGGCGGCGCGTTTCTCGTCATGTCGGTGATCTTCTCGGTGATGCAGCGCCACATCCTGTTCGACAAGGCAGATCTGCTGGTTGAGGGACTCGACGAGCAGCGGCGCCGGACGATTCTCCGCTGGGGTATCACCGGCCTGATCCCGTACGCCGTCGCGACCGCCCTAGCCGCGGTTTCCGCCTACGTGACCCTGGCCATCTGTGCCGCTCTCGCGCTGTTCTACGCGTTGCCGGTGGCCAGTGGCAACGATGCCTGACCGCTTCAGTTCCTTGACGCTGCACCTCTCACTCGGATAGGAATCCCTCCATTCGCGCTCGCGGCCACGGGAGGGTCGGCCGGACTCAGGATCCGGCGCGAGCGAAATCAGGGTCAGAGGAAGGATCTACATGAGAGCTCGGCGCTTTGCGCTCATCTGCGCTGCCGTAGCCGGCTGCGCGCTCGAATCGGGGGCGCTGCCCGCAGTTGCCGCCGCCGCCCCGGGGTATGTCGCGCTCGGCGATTCGTACTCATCGGGAGTCGGGACCCGCGTCTACTACAACGACGGGACCAGCTGTCAACGCAGCCCGGACGCCTACGGTCCGAAGATCAGCGCGGCCCGCGGCTATGCGCTGACCTTCGAGGCTTGCAGCGGCGCGAAGACGACCGACGTCAACGGCAACCAGCTCGGACCGCTGAGCAGCTCGACGAACCTGGTGACGATCACCATCGGCGGCAACGACGCCGGCTTCAGCAATGTGATCCTCAACTGCGCCGCCTACTACTTCACCTGCGGCAGCTCGATCAACAGCGCCAACACGTTCATCCAGAACCAGCTGCCGGGCCTGCTCGACACGACCTACAACAAGATCCGCTCACGCGCCACGACAGCCCACGTGGTGGTGCTCGGCTACCCGCACCTGTTCACCTCCGACGGGAAGACATGCAACTTCAACGCCCTGACCTCGGGTAACGAGAAGAAGCTCAACAGCACGGCAGACCTGCTCGACAGCGTGATCTCCGGACGCACCTCGGCGCACCACTTCACCTACGTGGACCCGCGCAATGCGTTCTTGCCCCACGAGGTGTGCTCCTCCTCGGAGTGGCTGAACGGGCAGTCCAACCCGTTGAGTGAGTCCTACCATCCGAACATCTCCGGTCAGGCGGACTTCACGACGCTGGTCGAGGGGGTCCTGCCCTAGGGTCCCGAGGCGTCCTGCTCAGCACGCGCGGTCAGGCTGCCGTAGGCGTCGGGCCGGCGCGTGCGCAGGAACGGAAACAGCTCGAGCCAATCGCGGCGCTGGTCCAGATCGAGGTCTGCGACCAGCACCGCCGGTTCCCCGCGCGGCGCCTGCACGAGGATCCGGCCGTAGGGATCGGAGATGAAGCTCGAGCCGTAGAACGTCAGCGGCCCCTCCACCCCGATGCGGTTGACCGCCACCATAAACGTCCCGTTGGCGATGCCGTTGGCGATGATCACGTGCTGCCACAGGGGCTGGGTGTCGAACCCGGGGTGATCGGGCTCTGAGCCGATGGCGGTCGGGTACACGAGCACCTCGGCACCTTCCAGCGAGTAGGCACGGGCCAGCTCAGGAAACCACTGGTCCCAGCAGGTGGGGCAGCCGAGCAGGGCCTCTCCGTCGGCCGTGGGCAGCGCGGTGAGCGGAAACGGGTTTCCTGCGGCCGGTCCGGGCCGGAAATAGCGGTCCTCGTAGTAGCCCGCGGTGACCGGAATGTGGAGCTTGCGCGTTCGCGATACCAGGTGCCCGTTCGGGGCGATCACGACCGCCGTGTTGTAACCCAACCCGTCCGCGCTGTCACTGCGCTCGAACAGCGACGCATGGACGTAGATCCCGGTTTCTGCAGCGACCCGCTGCGCGAACTGCACTGTCGGGCCAGACTCGAGCGGCTCCGGCGCCGCGCCCACCGCCTCCGGGCCTTCGGGCGTGCTGGCGAAGTAGCGAGACAGCGTCAGCTCCTGCAGGCAGACGACCGCAGCGCCCTCCCGCGCCGCGGTGTGGATTCCGGCGGCCAGCGCCGACTGGTGCTCCTGCGGATCCTCGTGCCAGCGCTCCTGAACGAGTCCGACGCGCAGCGGCGCGCGCGACGAGGGCCGAGTCCTGGCCGGTGACGCGAGCGGTGGGTAGGCGGTCTGCAGACGCTGTGGCTCAGTCATG
Source organism: uncultured Solirubrobacterales bacterium (assembly GCA_964194275.1). Classification (GTDB taxonomy): domain Bacteria; phylum Actinomycetota; class Thermoleophilia; order Solirubrobacterales; family Solirubrobacteraceae; genus Palsa-465. The sequence continues at coordinate 3,050 of CAXMLR010000383.1, read as the reverse complement.
GCGAAGCGGAACCTGCTGGGTGATGCAATGAGGTCCACCGCCACCGAAGGCCAGCACCGCACCGGGCACGGGCACAACCTCTCGCTCAGGATAGGCGGCGGCGATGATCGCCAGTGCCGCCTCGTCGCTGTCGGCGCCGGTCACCGGGACAATCGCGCCGCCGTTACACAGATAGAAGTTCAGGTAGCTGACCGCGGCAGTCTCGCCCTGCACCTCGGCATAGGGCAGAAACGGAAGCTCCACTACCTCGCATCCCGCCGCGGTGAGCCGCGCGCGGTTCTCCTCGCAGTTCTCGAAGTTCGGATTCGCCGCGGCGACAGTCTGAAGCAGCACCCGGTTCGGCTTCACAAACGCGGCGATCAGGTCGACGTGGCCGTCGGTGTCCCGGTCCTCGACGAGACCCTGGCCCAGCCAGAGCACCGTCTCCACCCCCAGGTAGCGGCGCAGGTACGCCTCGATCTCCTCACGCGACAGCTCGGGATTGCGATTGGGGTTGAGCAGACACTGCTCGGTGCTCAGCAGCGTCCCGGTGCCGTCGCCGGCGATCGATCCACCCTCCAGGACCATCGGGACGCTGGTGACCTCGTCGCCGAGCCTCCGGGCGATCAGCCCGCCCACGGCGGCGTCCCGCTCCCAGGGCGGAAACTTCTCGCCCCACGCGTTGAAGGCGAAGTGCACGGCCCGGCGGTATCCGCTGTCATCTCTGACATAGATCGGCCCGCAGTCCCGCAGCCACGAATCGTCGAGCGGCAGCTCGCTCACCTCGACCGCGCCGCTGCAGGCGCCCCGCGCCGCCGCCGCCTCAGCGCCCGGGTTGGCGATCATCGTCACCGGCTCGAACGCGGCGATCGCGTTGGCCACCGCTGCGTAGTCGACCCGAGCCTGGTCGATCGATTGGCCCCACAGCTCGCGACGGCACGGCCAGCCCATCAGCGTCCGCTCGTGAGGCTCCCATTCGGCAGGGAGGCGCACGTCCAGCAGGCTACGACAGATGCAGCCGGTGCGCGACCGCCGCCGCTTGCGTGCGGCTGCGGACCCCGAGCTTCCCGAGGATCCGGGATACGTGCACGCTCGCCGTCTTCTCCGCCATGTAGAGCGCAGCTCCGATCTGGCGGTTGGTGGCCCCCTCGGCGATCAACGCCAGCACCTGGCGCTCGCGTGGTGTGAGACCGAAGGGGTCAGGCTCGGGCTCTGGACCGGAGCTGGTCGCGGCCTCGAGCTCGAGTCGGCCGCGCTCGGCGAGCACCTCGATCTCCTCGGAGAGCCAGCGCGAGCCCAGCTGTCGGGCACTGTGCAGGGCAGCCCGCGCCATGTCCGTCGCGCCGGCGCGATCCCCCGCCTCGACGGCTGCCTCCGCGGATCGCCAGCGGGCGATGGCGGCCGGGTACGGGCGAGTGATCGTCTCCCATTCGGCAGCCGCCTGCTTCCACCGGCCGGGATCGCTGCGGCCGCGCGCGCGGGTCAGCTCTGCGGTACCCATCATCATCCAGGCTCGCTCCACCGGTCCACCCTCCTGAGCCGCCGCCCGCAGGCGCTGGAGGTGGATCCGAGCCCGGGCCAGTGCATCGCGCTCGTCCTTCTTCTCACGCAGGTCGCGCGCCCGCTGCGCGAAGTCCGCCTCGATCCGTAAGCCGATCCCGGTGACGCGGGCGATGCGCATCACATCGTCTGTGCACAGCTCCAGGCGATCAAGTGCATCGGCGATCGCTGAGCGTGCGCCGATGAGATCACGCCGGCGGCGGCGCAGCTCGCCGAGCATCGCACCGTGAAGGCCGATCCACTGCGGCTCAGACGACGAGGCGACCAGGGATCCGAGTTCGTCGAGGCGCTGGGCCGCATGCTCCTCCTCGCCCTCGCCGAGCGCCATGTCAGCCTCCCGGGTCAGCTGGAAGATCCGCAGCACCCCGACCTGCTGGCCCGGGGAGGCGCTCAGGTGTGCTCTTGCCTGCGCCCAGTCCCCGAGCTCGAAGGCCAGCTCGGAGACGGTCAACATCATCCAATCGTGTCCACGGCCGATGCGTCTCGGCGTGTTGGCGAGTCCTTCTCGGGCAATGTCCAGCGCGTCCTGGGTGAAGCCTCGCAGGTTGAGCAGGTCAGCCAGGTTGGCGTAGGCGTAGCTGCGGCCGTCGATGTCATCCTGCTCGCGCGCGAGCTCCATGGCGCGACGGAGGTGGGCGACTCCCTCCTCCACCCGGCCGAGCGCGATCTGGGCCATTCCGAGCGTATTCAGGACCTCCATTTCGGCTTGCTGATCGCCCGCCTTGACGGCTGCCGCCAGCGCCTCGCTGCCGTCCCTTACCGCGTCACGGAACTTCCCGCGCAGAACACGCGTCCGCGCCAGCCAGGCCAGCAGAGCAGCGCGCAGGTCATCGGCTGCCCCGTCGGGCACCATTCCCAGCGCGTCTTGAGCCGTCTGCACCCCCTCGAGCCCTCGGTTCAACGACCACTGGGTCCGCGCCAGCCGCTCCAGCACGCAGGCGTATTGCACTGGCTCGGCATCGGCGTCGAGCTCGCGCAGCGCGCCCTGGAGGACCACCTCCGCGCGCGGATGCGCGCCCGCGGTCCCGTGGGCCCGCGCCGCCAGCATCAGCAGTGCGACATGGTCCAGCGAGGCCACCGAATCCGGATCGGGGACGCGCGGCCACAACTCGAGCGCGCGCTCAGCTAGATCAGCGGCCTCTCCGTAGGCGTGGACCTCGAGGGCGGCGTGAGCGGCGCGGACGCTCGCACGCAGCGCGGCCGGTTGATCCCCGGCCGCCGCATAGTGACTCGCGACTGTGGCTGCTCGCTCGATCTCCCGATCCTCGACGGCCACTGGTCGCTGCTCGAGCGCCTGGGCGAGGTCGAAGTGCAGCTGCGAACGCTCACCGGGCAGCAGATCGTCGTAGACGACCTCGCGCAGCAACGCGTGGCGGAAGAACAGGCGTCCGTCTGAGCCCGCGATCAGCACCTGCTCGGCCACCGCCTCGCGCAACGCCGCTTGCAGCTCGGCCGGCCCGAGGCAGCTCACCTCAGCGATCGTGTCCTGGTCTATCCGGCGACCGACGGCG
>CAXMLR010000382.1:0-8844 GCA_964194275.1 uncultured Solirubrobacterales bacterium | reverse complement strand
TCGCTTCACACGCGAGAGGTCGCTGGTTCAAGCCCAGCCGTGCCCATCACAAACAACCTGCTAACAGCAGGGTTTCCGCTCACGCTGCGTTCAACTCGCTTCGAGCTTCGGCCGTTTCTACGGCCCGTCTGCCAATAACTGCCACTTCGCCGCCCTCGACAAGCGAGCGCAGCCGCTCCTTCTCACCATCACCCCGACGCATCGTCTGGCGGTACACGCGCAGAGCCAGCGCGGGGTGCGTGTGGCCCATCTCGTCCATCACGACGCCCGGATCCTCACCGAGCGCGTACAGCACGCTCGCGAACGTCCGCCGCAGCGAATGCGGCGTCAGCGGCACCGGCAACGGCGAGAAACCAGCATCGATCAGCTGGTCGCTCGCCCTCTTCGCCGCCGAGGAGATCACTCGGTTGCGGAGGTTCTCCCTCGTCGGCCGAGCGCCCGTCTTCGTGGCGAACACGAACTCGTCCGCACCTCCGTGAGCCGTTCTCGCCTTCACCGCGAGCAGCTCGTCCCTGAGCGCGCCGCGGAGCTTGACCCGTCGCCGGCCAGCGTCGGTCTTCGACTCGCCGACCCGCAGCCAACCATTCGGGAGGTCGACGTCGCGCCACCGCAGCGCACACAGCTCGCCGATCCGCAACCCGGCGAACGTCAGCGTCGCGATGATCGCCCGGCGCTCCACATGCCGGCGATCGGCCCTCGCGGTTCGATCGAGCTCCCCGGCAGCATCGAGCAACGCGGAGATCTGCTCGGCGGTCTCGAGGTACGTCCGGCGAGGCTCTCTCTCCCGGACCCGCCGATGCTTGCCCTTCGCCGGGTTGCGGGTGATGAGAGCCCGCTCGACCGCGCCGTCGAGGATCGCCGCCATCAGCGTCAACGTCATGTTGATCGACCGTGCCGACAACGGCTCGTCCTCCGCGAGCTTCGCCGCGATGTACTGCTCGACCAGGTCGTACGTGATCCGATCGAGTGGATAGCTCGCGAAGAACGGCAGCAGATGCCGCTCAAGCCTCCACTTGTAGTCGAGGGTTGTGCTTTCTGCGAGCTGGCCCTGGTTGCGTATCCACCACTGCTCTGCGTACTCGTGGAACGTCGGCACCCGCTCCGGCTCAGGAGGCGGCAGTACCGCTTCCGCGGGAAGCCATGTACCGCGTTCGAGGTCTGAGAGGACGTGACGCAGCTCGCGCTGCGCTTCACCCTCGCTGACCGGCCCGAGCGCCACGAACCGGCGCTTGCCGTGCGCCGTGAACCGCAGCGACCGGTATGTGAGTCCGTCCTTGCCGGTGTGCTCCACGATCGCTCCGCTGATCTTGCGAGCCATCACTTACCCCCCTTTCGTGTCATCACGCCACCGCCTCGGTACGGAGTCCTGCGAGAAGCCGCGCGGCGCCGTCCCGGCTCCTGAGCAACTGCTCGCGCACGGCCGGCTCCTGGTTCCAGAAACCGCCGTCGCCGTGGTCGCTGCCGCCCTCCTCGATGCTGCCCTTCACGTAGTCGAGCCGCCAAACGAGAGCATCCTTGCTGACTCTCAGATCGATCGCGTCGCCCAGTTGGAGCGCGTGGAGCCGGTCGATCTCGTCTCGCAGGGCGAGCAGCGCGCTGATCATGTCGCCTATCTCGGCAGACGCAGCGGACAGGTCGGCGTGACCTGCATGCCTTACCACGGCGTCCGCAGCGTCGCACAGCGCATTGCCTACCGGCGACATATCGTTCGGGTCGAGGATCGGTCGCATCTCGTGCCACAGGACCGCTTCTAGCGCCCGACGCTCACCCTCGTCGTTGATCGTGATGGTCGTCATCACGACACCGCGCCGCGCAGCTCGTGGAGCGCGCTCGACATGCTCACACCCATGGGCTCGACGGAGCCAGAACCGCGGGCATAGCGGTCCTCCTCCCACGCGTCGTATTGCTCTACGACCCTTCGAAGCGCAGCCTCGCGCCTGAGCGCCGGGTCGTGAATATCACCAGCCCAGCGGACGTGCGCCATCCGCGCGGCGTCGAAGGCCAGGCGCGCAGTCTGCTCATGCGGCTCTCCGGGCCACTTCGCGACAGCTAGCCCAAGCGCGACCCCGTACACGAAGCCCCAGTCGCGCATGTCGCGCTCGAACTCGGACAGCTCGTGTCGAGAGAGGTGCGGGTAGCAGTCTAGAACCGGCATCGCGCCCGCGAAGTCGTCCACACCGCTCAGCCGGCGCAACTCGCCGACGAGGTACAGCTCGCGTTCCTCGCGAGGGTCCGCGTTCTTCTTGGCCATGTCCTGCTCCTCTTGGTTGTGACACCGAGAGAGCGATCCGTTCTGGCGAGGAAGACACGCCGTCCGTTCGGATAACGTGGCTGGCGCGCTGAAGGAAGATCGCTCCTTCGGCGTCTGGGGCCCGTGGCGCTACAACGCTGCGGGCCCCGCTTTTGTAGTGCGCTGCATTCTACGCCTGCTGCGGCCGGAAAGCCAGCGACTGTTCGCGGTTCAAGCAAGCGATCGCAGGTCCGCTCTGCGTCGGTGCAGACGGGGAGCAGGGCATGGATCGTCACTGCGCCGGATCCCTACGTAGATCCGTCTGCCAGTCGTCTGCCACGAACCCGGGCCGGATCATCGCCGCCGCCGGCCTCCGCGGGCTGGGCGCGAGGATTGATTGCGCTCGATGCGGCTGAGAAGGGTCAGCGCGATGATCGAGTTGCCGGCTCGCATCCGCGACACCGGGTCCAACGACTCGTCCCCCTCCTCCCTGCGGAACTCTCGGAGGAGCTCGCCACGGTCGATGCCTCGGAGGCTGTGCTTGTTCTTCAACCGGGCGAGGATGTAGCTCCTGAGCGTCCGGCGAAGCTCTCGCCGCTGATCGGCTCTGAGGCGTCCCGCTTCGTAATCGTCGACCGACTGGCGGACGGCCGCTCGGAACTCCTGCTCGGTCGCGATCAGATCAGCTTCGCGCATCGGTCACCGTTGACAGGCCAAGGGGCCCGCACGACCCCGACCTTCAATCGAGTGGGATCTCGCTTGTCCATCAGGGTCGGGGTCGTGCGCGCACCTGGCCCGACGGTCACGCGCTCGCCTGGTCCTCGGCTAGCAGCTGCTTGAGCGTCTCGGTGAACACGGCTTCTGAAACCGTGGCGCCTGGGCCGTAGCCGCGTTCCAGCAGGCGAGCACGAAGGCGCCGCTGGAACTCGCGATCGGCTGGCACGGATCCGCCGTCGTCAAGCACCCTGAGTCCGCTGTCCGTTTGAACGAATACCTGTGCGCCAGCCGACTCTCCGTCGCTCGGGCCCATGCCAGCTTCATCCTCGAGCGTGAGCGGGCATCCTGGCTCAGCCTGCTCAAGCACACGCCGGCGCGACTCTTCGTACGGCTCGTCCGGGTTCCCCCGCCGACGATCGATGACGCGAACCTGCAGCACAGCGCTGAGAACCTCGTCGTTCTTGAAGCCCTGATCCAGCAGCCGGAGCCGCTTCGCCTGCTCGCCCGTCGTCGCGGTCCGTGATCCGGCCTGGTCGCGTTTCTCGCGCAGCTTCGCCATCTCGGCATCCAATTGCCGCACCTGAGCACGCGCCTCCGTCTCGCCCTTGAAGGACTGCTCGAGCTGACGGCGGACCTGCCCGGCGTGCGTGTTAGCAGCCCGCACCTCTGCCGGGCGCTCGAGAGTGCGAACGAGATCCACTCCACCGTCGATGTGCTGGCGATCGAGCTCGCGGAACTTCTCGCGGCCTGGGTCGCCCTCGTAGCCGCGCTGCATCCGTCTCGCGCGACGTAGGCGCCGCTCGAACTCCGGGCCGGCGAGCATGTCGCCGACGTCGGCGTCCTCGGCGAGCAGCACCCGGCCATGCGCATCAACGGGCTCGTCGTTGAGCTTCGCGGTGTCCCGCTGGAAGGTCGCGGCGACTTCCTGATCGATGCTGTCAAGCAGCTTCAGCTCGTGGCCAACATCCTCGTCCAAGACGTATACCCCGAGCTGCGCGAGCGTGCCCCTTACCGTCCCGCCCTCTGGCATCGCCTTCGCGTACCGATCGACGGCTCGGTCGTAGGGCATTTCGAGTTGGCGCTGGACCTCGCCAATCATGCGGTTGAAGGCCGATGGATGATCGAAAAGCACTCCGGCGGCTGAGTCCAGCAGTTTCAGTTCCTCGGCGGCCATTCAGCTCGCCTCCTTGGGTTTCGTGTGCGAGGCTTGGCCGCTCTGCAGCAGTTCCTCGAGGAGTTCTGGCGGCACCTCGCCGTCAAGACGGAGACCGGGATGTGCGCGCACGGCTCCGAAGAGCTGTATGTGCGCAGTGGCGTACACGGGCTTCGGCAGCGTGTGAGTGGCCTCATCGCGCGCGAGCAGTTCCGAGAGGACGTTCGCCGGCACGTACGCGTTGAGTCGGTCGCCTCGCGCGAACCGCCGGCCGCCGTGTAGGAGGTGAACCGTCGCGTAGACGGCCTTCTCGGCTGTAGCCATCACCGGTCCTCCATCGGCGGAACGGGAGGCGGTTCGTTACCGCCGCCGGCCGCAGCGGCCAGTCGATCGAACTGCTCGCTGTCCGTCTGCCGCGGCGCCATCACTCCAAGGTCAGCGGTCGCGTGGGCAGCCCGCACAGCGGGATGGATGTGCGCGTACGGGTCAGCCATCGTCGTTCTCCAATGTGGTCACTAGTCCTTCCATTGCCAGCGACGCGAGGTACGTCGCCTCGAGTTCCAGCTGGGCGTTCTGATGGTGGAGACGAAACGCGATCTCCATCGCGCTGTTGAACTTCCGTTCCAGCTCGCTGATCTCAGTGCGCAGCGACGCGAGGTCGCGCTCATAGGTCACCGCCGCTCCGATCGCTCGCAGCTCGAGCCCGCGGCGCTCGGCCTCCTGTTCGAGTAAGTCGAGCGGGACGGCGGTCAGCTCCAGAGGGTGGTTGAGTCGTCTTAGTCGGAGCATCTAACCAGTGACTTCCATCGGAGGCTCGATTTGGCGCAACAGCGTGGACTGAGACCCGATTTCACCCGATTTTGGAAGCTGCTCGCGCCGGGGTTCCGCAGGATTCCCCTGGATTTCTGACACGAGATAAGACGAGGTTTCATGAGGTTTCCGCTCGCTTCCGGCCGATCAGCGGCGGCACGATCCAGTCGGAATCACTCTCCGGGGTCCAGGGGATCGGCTGTGGAGGGTCTGGAACGGCTTCAAGCCATCCTTCGCGGATGACTCGGCGCAACATCGCCCGGTCGTAATCGACGGTGCGCTCGGAAGCTCCGAGCTCCTTGGCAATCGTGGGGAGCCGGTAGCCACGATTGACCAGGAGCTGGACGCGCGCCATGCGGACCGCGCGGTGCACCGCCTTTTGTGGATCTTTACCCCTGTCGCGGAGCAATCGGTAGCTCGCATGCCACCAGAACCGGAACGTGTCGCCTACGTTCTCGGCCCGGGGCCATAGAGCGCTGTACCGCTCCAACGGAGGAAGTCGATCCTTCGACGGCTTAGCCATCGCCAGGTCCTCGACCATCTCGAACGGACAGCACGGAACCGGGCTGTGGCAGTCCATTCGGCATTCCTCGGCGCCGGCGCGTGCGTGGCGCGGCCGAGGCCCCGTCGCCCGTGGCGTTCAGCGTGTCCGATGGCTTGTCCTTCGAACGTGACATCGCAGCGCGCGCCTGCTCCGGGTCGAACCGCAGCTGCGCCTTCGGACCGGTCCCGAGCCTCGTAACGCCGAGCTCATCGGCGTGGTCGTATACGAAAGACCGGGCCACGCCAAGCATCCGCGCCACGGCTCCGGCGCTTACCAACCGTAAGCCGGCGCTGGCTGTCTCTCGCTCGTCGATCAGCTCGAGCACGCGTGCCGCAACCGCATCGACGAGCGCCAGGTCACGAGGCGACAGCAGCTCCGCGGGACTCACGGTGCCGCCTCACGGACGTGCTCGACACGCAGGACGAACCTCTCACCGACCGCGTTCCGAACAGCAAACCGCGCGGCCGTCGACCTCGGACACGCCGCGGGCTCGTCGATGACCGTGTACGTGCTGGGCAGCAGCCCGGCGAGGAATCCAGCGAAGCCGAGCGAATAGACGCCGCTCTCGCTCGGCTCGCGCTTACGCACCGTCTTGCGATAGCCCGCTCGAGTGAGGTTCCGATGCTTGGGGATCGGCGGTACCGGCAGGCCTAGCCATCCGGCCACTACGTTCGCCCCAGCGGGCGTCGTCGGACGGATGCTCGTCATCACGCGGCGAGCCTCACCGCAGCGGACTTCGACGGCAGTGCTCCGAGCGCCCTGACCGTGTAGGCCGCCTCGGTCTGACACACATCGCAGCACACCGACAGGCTCGGGTAGGTCGCCTCGATCACGATCAGATCGCCCACACAGGCCTGGTCATCAGGCCACCGCCGCTGTTGCATTCGAGCGTGCGGCTCAGCCACCGACCCCTCGGGAAATCGCTCTGCGTACTCCTCGAACCCCGCACGGAGACCGGCGAGCTTTCGTTCTGTGGCATCCGCAAGTTCTTCGTCGGCTACGCCACCTCCACGGATCCGCGACACAAGCAATCCCGTGCCAACGCCCGTCAGTCCGTCCCACCAGCGGCAGGTCGCAAGGATCACAGACGGAGCCGCGTGCTCGAGCAGACCTTCGGGCCTGTCGATGCCTCGCTCGCGCAACGCCCTCACCGCGTCCATCGAGCGGAGCTCCTCAGCCATTGGCGCCAGCGCTCGCGCTCTCTCGAACCCTGGAAGGCTCTGTCGTTGTTGGTGTTAAAACAGCTGGAAAAGCAACAACAACACCGTAATCGCGCTCATGTGCGCGCATAAAGCGAGGGTCCCTGCTGACACCGAAACCGGACTGAGCAGCGGCCAAGTCATGCGAATAACTCATGGACGGCGACGCTACGCCGGGTGTTGGCCCTTACCCGGGGGTTAGGGCCAAGCGCCGCCTATAGAAAGCTGGCCCTAACCCCCTACGCTCCAAGCTCGGCGCGCTCGAGTACGCCGCGGACTTGCTTCCGGCTAACGCCCACGGCGTTTGCGATCCGCTGCTGCGAGTGCCCTCGCGCGCGCAGCTCGTGGATCTTCTCTTCCTCGTCATGCGCGAGCTTTGGCTTAGGACCGGCCTTATTGATGATGGTCGCGAGCCGTCCGAACTCATCCCCGCTGTTGTGGCGCGCCTGGTACCAGGCCCCACGAGCTCTCGCCAGGTCGACGCTCGTTGCGTTGAAGTGCCGGAGTCGCCCGTCTGGGTGATTCAGAAGCCATTCGACGTAGACCGGCATCTGCGCTTTCGGCATGGTGTGTAGCCATCCGTCCCGAAGCGCTGGCAGGGCGCCGCTCCGAATGTGGCCGAGCACCGCGGCCGGCGATCGCCGCAGCTCACGCGGAAGCGCGGCAGCGATCTCGGCGAGCCCGACGATCAACTCGTGCTCTTGCGCGGTTGACTTCGCGTCCGCGTAGATCGGGTGGAGCTCGTGGCGGCGCTTAGCTGCGCATGACCCGCATCTGACCACGCCGTCCTCGCTCTTTGCCTTCCGCTGGGCGATCCGCCAGCCCTTGCGTTCGCGCAGCTCGTTCTCGCAGCCGTCGACCTCGCAGAAGTAGTCGCCGTCCTGGTACTTGCGGAGACTCCGCGCGACCTTCTCGACGATCTCAGGCGACCGTGGCTTGCCGAGGCCCTCGGCGGCAAGCCGGTGATCACGGCACGGGTCTCCGCTCCGAGCAACCGGCCGATCGCAACCTCCGCTGTATGCACAGCGCGGTAGAGCTGCCACCTTGCGATCGAACGTGGCCTCGTCGAACTTCCAGGCCTTGCCCCGGCTGCCGACCTGCACCGCCGGAAGCAGGCCGGCGTAATGCCAGACCTTAATCGTCTTCGGAGCCACGCGTACCCGGGTGGCCGCGGCGATCAGCGAGAGAGAAGGCACGTCGAGCATTCTCGCTTCTAACTCGGACGTGATACCCGAACGACAGCGGGCCCGCGCATTGGCGGGCCCGCTCGTACTGCTTGGTGCGGCTGGCTTAGATGTAGCCGCGGCCGTGGCCGGTCCGCAGGACCTTGCCGAGGTGCAAGACGGCAAAGGCCAACATCAAGAGCCAGCTGATGAGTTGGAGGTCCATCGGTATCTCCTCGTTGGGTGGGCTTATCGCGCGAGGCGCTCGAGCACCGCGCGTTCCTGGTCCATGAGTCGGCTGAGCCGGTCCTGGAAGTCGCGATCGGTGAGCTTGGCCTCTACGCGCTTGGTGATTGCGTTGCGGATTTCCTCGTTTACGGAGACGCCGTCGACGCGAGCGAGCGTCTCTAGATCGCGCGCTTGGTCCTCCGGCAGGCGCACCGTGAGCGTCTTTGTAGGCATGGGTCTCCTCGGTCGGGTTGCATGCCGCCAAGATAACACGCTTATCCGAAGTAGTCAAGCACGATGGTACGATGGCATGAAAGTATGATAGTGTCTGGGCCGTGGAGATGATCCAGATTGACGACTACCTCGGGATCGCCGCCCGCGTCCTCGGGATGAGCGCCCAGGCCGTGACCAACATGGCCAATCTGTCCCTCGCCGAGTCCGCGCTGCATGCTCCATTCGCAGGGTTCGGCGACGTAGAGTTCTACCCGGACCCAATCGAGAAGGCCGCGATTCTCTGCTCCCGCCTCGCTCGCAATCACCCGCTCCCGCTCGATGGAAACAAGCGCTCGGCCTACCTCGCGCTGCTGATGTTCCTGGACATGAACGGCATCGAGTGGAACCCGCCGAGCGAGGACGAGCGCGTGGCCACCATGGAGGCTGTAGCCGAGGGGTCGATCAGCGAGCCGGACTTCATTGAGTGGCTCCGCGCACGCACCACGCCTGCCGAATAGGCCGCCCTGGGCTCACCCTCAGACGCATCGCAGCAAACCCGATTAGTTGAGGTGGCCTTCGGCCGTACG